>CAZYSW010000316.1:0-7130 GCA_964650105.1 uncultured Nannocystaceae bacterium | reverse complement strand
TCTCTTCAGCTCATCCAAGTGCCATTTTTCAACGCTCCGAGGCCGATCCCCACCCTCCGCCGCAACGAACTCGACGAGGTGGCCCTCGCCGTCGAAGCGCTGCGTGATCGCACGTCCGTCGGACTGAATCGTGCGGATCGGATCACCACGAAGCGTATACTCATGGCGGGTCGTGAAACCCAAGGGATCGGTCGCGCTCACGATGCGGCCCCACCAGTCGTATTCCCACGACCAGCGGGCGCCACCTGGCAGAATGATCTCTGTCGTGTTGCCGTGCCCATCGCGCAAGAGACGAGTCACTCGCCCCATCGCATCGGACACTTCGACGAGCTCACCTCGCTCGTTGTGGCGGTAGGCCCGAACGGCTCCTGCCGGGTCAGCCACGAGAGTCGCAAGACCACGCGGGTCCCGGTCGATGTGAGTTCTCCCTCCGGCCGGATTGGTCACTCCGACGATCGCGCCGTCTTCGTTCCGGTCGTACCGGAAGGCACGACCGAGCGCGTCGACGCGCTCCACGAGTCGCCCCCGATCGTCGCGCTTGTACACGTACCTCTGTTCGAGTCCGTCGGTCCGCGCGAGGAGATTCCCCGCTGCGTCGTAGTCGAATGATTCGATCGCCCCCCCTTCGACTCGCCTGTCCACGAGTCCTCGATCGTTGCCGAGGTAGTCCCGCTTGGTATCGCTCACGGTGGCAACGCGGTATCCTCCGGGCAAGTAATCGATCCTCACGTGATATATCCCTTTCGCCGGCGAGCCGTCATCCAGCGTGGACGGGACATCTGGCGACAACGCCGGGTCGGGGCGATCGAGATAGGTGCCGTAGGCCTCGTGGCAGCGTCCGCCACGATCGTAGTGATAGACCCATGTAAGCCCTGCGCGGTCGGTCATCCGCAGAAGCCGATGACTGTCGTCGTAGACGTAGCGGGCCGCGTAACCGTCGCCGTCGACCGCCGCGACGAGGTCGCCCCGATCGTCGTACTCGTACTGCTGAAAGCGCACCCAGCGTTGGTCACGGTCGGCAGCCTCCACGCCATCGATGTTTCCATTGCGTGCCAGCGGAAAGCGGACTTGTCGTCCCACCGAATCGGTGGCGCCGACGAGGCGGCCGTCGTCGCGCTCCAACCAGACTCGATTGCCGCAGCGGTCGACGATGGAGCGCACGACCAGTCCCGTTCGAGCCTCAGCGAAGTGCCGAAGAACGCCATCTCTTGCGTCGAGCACCATCCCGTCTTGGTCCACCCGAAGCAGCCACCCGAATGGGCCAGTCACCGTACGGCCAGGTCTCGCTCCGTGGAACTCAACCCAAGTTCCGGCTTCGGTGAACACTCGACACCGGCTCCCACCTCGCCGCTCGATCTCCCATCCGAAGCTATGCGTCCAACCATAGCCAAGTCCGACGCCGCTCGAAGGCGAAGACGAGCGGCCCCGGAAGCAAGAGGTCGAGGAGAGGATACGTGAAGACTCGGCCGGAAATTGGGTCGACGGGCTCCGACTCCTGTGCACCCTCCGCGTAACGATTGCCGTCGGGGGAGCCACTCGAAGCCCCCGGGCTTCCATCGCCTGCGCCGTCGCCACCGCCGCCCGGGCCGCCTCCCGAGCCGCCCCCGCCGCTGCCTGCTCCTCCGCCCCCGCCGCCTCCGCCGGCGCCACCGCCACCTTTGACCACCACGTGCGGACACATGCCTGGCGCGGGAGGTACGTCGGGTGCTGGCGCGGTCCGAGCCACCGCTGGAGGTTACGCCAGCTAGCGGTGGAGGACTACCCCCAACGGGCAGCGTCAGTCCGCCACCGCCTCGAAGAGACCTGGTCCTTCGAGACGCAGGCCGACGGAGCGATCTACGTAGCCTCGCCGGAGCGTCACCTCTACACCCGGCCGCTGCACCACATGGGAATCCTCCGCCGTGACCTCATCGCCGCGGACCGCGACCCCGAGCGTTTTCCGGTGGTCTTCGAAGTGCTGCGCCTCGATTACGATGACCCCGTGGCCACCGAGGAGGAGCTCGCCACGGTTCTCCGCTGGCCCTGGTCGGACCGCATCGACACCGTCACCGGCCCCAAGGTGCCCAAGGAGGATCGTCGCCACGATGTTCCGGTGAGGCGGCTCCTCGAAATGATCGAATGCGGCCCCGCCTGATCGCGCTGCGAGTCCCACCTCCGGAGAACGGCGGCTAGCCGGAGGATCACCCGGGCGGCGGAAGCGCGACGAGGAATCCCACCGGGTCGCCGTGCTCACCCACGCCGTCGCCGAAGCAGAAGGCGCCGCTGACGTGCCCGGCGATGACCGATTTGCCCGACGCGAAGGACACGTCAGTCAACGTGATCGCTCCAGATGCATTGAACGACCGCTCGCCCAGCAGCGTCCCGACCTGCTCGTCGATCCAGTGCGCGTTCACCGTGGCGAACACGCCGCCCCCATCGACGGTCGCCGCCACCAGTCCTTGTCCGAGGCCATAGCCGAGTCGCGGCAGCGCACCGTCGGACACGCTCTGCTCCCCGAGAAGCCGCGTCCAGACGACCGCGCCCTCGCTGTTGAGCGCCATCACGAAGTGCTGTCCCATGTGGCCCGACACCGAGCCACCGCCGCAATCGAAGGTGCCGTCGAAGAGGCCCGCGAGATAGATGTACCCCAGCGGACTTCCAGCAATGTCGGTAAACGCACTGTTCTTCGAACAAGTCTTGCTCCAGACGTGATTGCCATCGCCGTCGTATCGGGCCACGAAGGCCGATTGATCGGCCGGCAGGTGGCCTCCGCCGAGGTCGATGGTCTGGCCGGCGACGCCCGCCACGATCACGTCCTCGTTCGCGACGACGGTGATGGCGTGAGGTGTATCCTGAAGGATGCTCCCCTGGCTTTGGGCCCAGACCGCGCTGCCTCCAGGCCCGAGTCGAGCGAGCGCGACGTCCGTGGCGCCAGCGTTGGCGAAGGCGAGGCCGTCGATCGCGGCGCCCCCGCCGAGCTCGGCGACGACGAAGGACGACCCGTCCGAGATCGGCCGAACGCGGGCCCCCGTTTCCACGGCGGCCCCCCCGAACGCGGTCGACCAAGTGGGTGCGAGCGCCGCGTCGAGCTGCATCACGAACGGCCCGCTGGAGCCGACCGGCTCGAGAGACGACGGTCCGACCGCGAGCGGCGCTACCAGCTGACCGCCGAGAGACCATCCCGCGATGTTCTTCATGAGGTCGTAGGGGATTGCGCCGCCGGCGAAGGCCACGTGCTCGGTGAGGGCTCCCGTCACCCCGCTGTGGCGTGAGATGACGAGGGAGGGCTCGGCGGCGAGCGGCGTTCCATCGATCGATGCCGTCTGTGGTACCCAGGTCGCGGCGATGAGGTTTGAGAGGTCGCGCGCCACGGCCTGCACCTGGGCTCCCGGGAAGATCCGGTGCCAAGCGACGCTGAGCGGAGCCGCGCCGTCGCAGCTCGGCATCCTCGGCGGCGCTCCACAGTCGAGACCGGACGCTGGGCGCCACTCTCCATCGCTGCAGACGAACGTCTGCTGACACGTCACGTCGGCCCACGAGCACGTGAGCCCCGGCGCGTCACAGGGCCCGCTGTAGTACAGCTGCCCGCAACGCGACGTCGGAGCGCTTCCCCCCGAACCTCCCGCTCCGCCGGCGCTCGGAGCCTGCTCGCCGAGAACGACGCCGTCACCGCAGGCCGTCATGGCGATCGAGCCGCAGGCCGCGACGATGGAGAAGCGCAAACGGCAGGCGGGTCGGCGCCACGAGCCCATGTCACGGAGCGTATCACGATCTGATCGCGGGGGAAGCCGAGAGAGGAGGCGATGGGAGCCCGGTACATCGAGGAAGCACCTCGTCGGCCCCAAGCGGGCCAGCCGGGCGCTGAGCACGAAGCGGCGGCACCTCGTCGCGTGCTGGCCGCAACGGCAGAGCCAGCTCTGCGAGCGCCTGGTGGGCTCGGTCGCACCGGAGGCACTCCGCGATCGCGCGCTCCTGCTCCGGGTTTTCGCGGGCCAGATCGGCCGCCCCGCCGGGCGAGCGCCGCTCGATCGCGCTGAAGATGTGTTGTCCGATGAGGTAGCCGAGCCACCACGCGCCTCGCGAGCCCGCTCCGCTTGCCCTCGACGAGCGAGGATTGCGGCGCCCCGAGGTCGCGGGTAGAGGGCGATGGGCGGCGCGTTCGGCCGCCAGGAGACAACCAGTGAGCTTCAGTCCCGGTAGCGCCGTGATGGTGCAGTGGTCGGACGGAAACCAGTATTCGGCGCAGGTGGCCGACCACCAGAACGGTCACGTGCTGGTCAGCTTCGCCGGGGGTCAACAGCAGTGGGTCCCCGAGCATCAGGTGATCCCCAGCGGCCCGCCCGCAGGCGCGCCCATTCCGCTCGACGACTACACGCGACGAGAGCTGGCTGAGCTCCAGGAGACCATCCGGCGCGTCGAGAGCCAGGCCGTGCCCCTCGCGGGTGTCGACCCCAACGACCCGGTCACCATGTGGACCCAGGTCCTCGCTCTCGACCGCCTCGAGCAGCAGGGCGTGCCGCGCGATCAGGGGGCGCAGCAGCTCGGCTTCGCGGGTGGAGAGCACTTCGACCTGATCATGCGCTACGTGCGGGCGAAGTGGTCGACGCTGGGCACCGACGACGAAGGACGACCGGCGGTGGTGCTGCGCGACGAGTACAACAACGCCGCCGCCCAGGCGAGCATGGGACAGATGCAAGCCGCGCAGGCCGCGGCCGCCGGGGCGGATCCCAATCTCCTCGCGCCGGTGGCCGGGGTGAGCATCGAGCAATGGGCCCGCGCGGCGGTAATGCTCGGGAGCCTCGGCGGAGGGGCCACGGTCGACCAGGTCGCCCACAAGCTCGCCGAGCTTGGGCTCGACAAGGCCACCTACGAGGCCGCCACCGAGGGCTGGATGGCGAAGATGCAGGGCGACACCACCGGCGTCATCTCCACGAAGTACGCGGAGGCTTTCATGCAGGCGCAGAGCGGCGCCACTGCCACCACCCCCGGTGGCGACGGCGACGCGCCGCCCTGCACCTTCGAGCGCTACGTGGAGATCAGCGCGGCCATGGGGTGCTGGGCCGATCAGGGCTTCGACACGAACGCCAAAGTGAAAGAGGTGTTTGGCGTCGATGCGATGGGGTTCAGTCGCTACGCCACCTATTGGGGCATGAAGATGACCAGCGACCTCTCCCTCTTCAGCCAACAAGAGCAGCTCGACGCGAAGTTCCGGCAGAAGTATGCCGGCGCCGACCTCGACGCCGACCTCGTGCTGTGAGCGCCTCTCTCGCCCACTTGAACGCGCTGCGGGGCTGGCTCGCCCAGAACGCCGCGGCCATCTTCCGCGAGGCGCTCGCGATCGACGAGCCGGCGGGGAGCTCGCCGGGGTGGCAGGCGGCCTGCGATTACCATGGCGTCCCCATCTCGTCCGATCAGGAGCGCGGTGAGATCCGCCGCTTGCAGCAGCCGCTCCGCGGCGCGCCGGTGATGGAGCTGTCGCAGATGGTCGCGTCGCTGGTGCGCCAGGCGCGCCGAAGCCTGCACGCGGTCCCTCACGACGGCTCTCCCGCGGTCGAGAGCACCCTCGAGCAGCTGCGGATGTTGCTCGACCGCACGGAGCGCGAGGCGGTCGAGGCCTACAAGCGGGCCGTGTTGCCGAAGCGACAGGGCATGTTCGGCAACGTTCTGGCCCACCACCAGGCGGGCGCGACGGCCACCGCGGCTCCCAGCGCGCACATCTTCTGTTGCCGCACCTGCGGCGCCCCTCGTCTCGCCGAGCGCGACTTCAACTGCCCCTTCTGCGGCAATCACATGGCGGCCGAATCATGATGAACGCACTCCAGCACCTCTCCCCGCACCTGCAACAGGAGATTGGGCCGCTCTTGGCACGCTGGGCTCCGTTCGTGCAGAAGGTGACCACCCGGGTGAGCGAGGTCGTCGGCGAGGCCGATCAGGGTATCGACGGGCTCATCGCGGAGCACGCCACTGATTTCGGGCCCATGGGAGCCGCCTTTGGCGCCCTCCAGGCGCGCTTCAAGGGCATCGAGAACAAAGTGGGCGTGGCCGCCGACCAGATCGCGGAGCCGCTCTGGGAGATGGTGTTCCGCGACGGTCTCTCCCCGCAGGACTCGCAGGTTCTTGGACACCTCCACACCCTCATCATCCGCGAAGGGCAGCAGCTGCGCGCTCACGTAGAGATGCGCTACGAGGAGCTCCACATGAAGAAGAGCGCGGACTGGTCGCGCGCCCTTCACCGGCTCGCCCAGAGCGAGATGTCGTCGGAGCTGTCGTGCAATCAGTGCGGCGCGCCTTTCCAGCCGAAGGTGTGGTGGAAGTCGTCGAACGAGACCTGCCCCCATTGCCGCGCCGTAAACGACCTGTCGCCCGGTGTGGCCACCGTCACCTTTTTCGGTCAGGGCGCCCACGCCCTGTCGCACGAAGCGGCCTGGTCCGCGTGGCAGACCGAGCAGCAAACCAAGGCGGCCTACGACCGATTGAGCCATCCCACGGCCTACGACCACTGGCACTGGCTGCAGGCCGCCCGCGCCCACTGGACGGCATACTACCAACACTATCAGTCGATACACCCCGGCTTCGTCGAGGCTCATGGCAGCGTCGAGTCGGCGGTAGAGGCCAAGCTCAAGCACTACACCGCACACGATCCGCCCGTGAACCAGCAGAAGCGCGACTTCATGGGCCACATGATGCACGCCGCGAGTCAGGGCAACGTCGCCCAGGTGCAACAGCTCGTGCAATCGTTCCCCCGGGGCATCGATCTCGACGACTGCGCCGAGGCGGCGGTCGAGCGCCACGACACCCAGGCGGCCACCTTGTTCTTGAATCTTCGCTACGACCACGAGCAACAGGACGAGCCCCGCCAGGCCTGGATTCAGACCGAGCTCGCCGCGATCGTGCAGCGGCTGCACGATCGCTGACCCGGCCACGCAGCATAGCGGCCTCTTCTCCTGGAGCGGAACGATCTCAGCGCCGAGGGAGGGCGGCGGCGTCGATCTCGCGGGCGGCGGGCGCTACGGCCTCGCGGCCGGCCGGATCGAGGAGGCTGACCAACACGCCGGAGAGCCCCGAGATGAGGAACGCCGGCGGAAGGGCCCCGAGCTCGGCGACGAGCGGGCCGACCGAGGGCAGCGTCGGGGCCGCGAACTCGAAGAAGG
>CAZYSW010000315.1:0-7139 GCA_964650105.1 uncultured Nannocystaceae bacterium | reverse complement strand
AATTTACTAGTCATCTAGTATATTGGCCGCGTGCCCCTGGAGATCGAGCTCGACTACGACCGCGGTGTACCGGTCTATCGACAGATCTACGACCGCGTGGTGGCGGCCCTCGGCACCGGCCGCCTGACCGCGAGCGAGCAGCTCCCCACCATCGTCGAGCTGGCCCGCAGGCTTGGGATCAACCCGAATACGGTCGCGCGAGCCTATCGGGATCTCGAGCGCGACGGGTACATCGTCGGCCAGCGCGGCCGCGGTACCTTCCCGCGCCCCCGCACGCCGCCGGACGCCGATCACCGCGATCGGATCCTCCGGGAGATCTACGACCGAGCCATCGCCGAGGGTGCACGCCATGCCATCGATGCACGAGAGATCGTCCGCTACTTCCGGAGGGCGCTGCATGACCGAGACTCCAGGTAAACCGTTCCGTCGCAGCCGTGCCATCTTGCGGGCGGCGTTTCGCACCTTGCGGGCGCACCCACGGCTGATGTGGTTTCCCATCCTCTCCGCCTTGGGCTCGTTGGTGGTACTGGCTCTGGCCACGCTGCTGGGTGCGGTCCTTCCGTTCGTGGCTTCGGCGTTCACGGACCTGGAGGTCGCCGGCCTGCACGAGCGCGGGCGCATCGTCAGCGCGCTCGTAGTGGGGTTCGGCGTCCAGCTCACGACCCTCGTCGGCTCGGTGGCGCTCACACACGCGACGTTCGAGGCGATGGCGGGGCGAGAGTGGACGCTCGACCAGGCGCTGCGCCGGGCCCGAAAGCGCCTCCCCACCCTCGCTTCGTTCGCGGTGCTGCGGCTGTGGCTCGGTCGGGTGCTCCGACGCCAGCGGCACGGCAAACGAGGGGCCGAGCTGCCCAAGTCGGTCTTGCGCGGCGCGTGGTGGGCCGTGACCTACCTGGTGGTGCCCGTCCTGGCCCGCGAGGAGCGGGGGGCGTTCGAGAGCATCAACCGGTCGGCGACCTTGTTCCGACAGACGTGGAAAGAAGCGTTCGTGGGTCGTCTCATGCTGGGATGGTTCGCCGCGCCCTTCGTGGTCGTGGCGGCGCTCCCCATCGTCCTGTGCGCCTGGCTGGGAGTCGACGATGGGCGCGTGATCGCGGTGGCGATCGGGATCCCCGTGGCGATGGCCGGAGCGGCCGTGCTGTTCGTGCACACCCTCGACACGATCTATCGCACTGCGTTGTACGTCTTTGCGACCGAAGGCGTGGTTCCCGAGCCGTTCGACGACCCCGCGTTGTACGAGATCTGGCACGTGCGGTGACGCGTCGAGCCGGGGTATGCTGGCCGGCCTGCGTGCGCCGCTCGGTTCGGCCCACGACCACTCGTCATGTCGGCGCCCTCGGAGTCGTTCAGCTGCGACGGCCGGTACATTCGCGACGCGCAGCGTCGCGTTCACATCTTTCGAGGCGCGAACGTCTCTGGGACCCGCGAAGCTCCCCTCCCTTCGTCGCCTTCGAGGATCCGAAGCTCCTCGATCCGTTGCAGGACTGGGGCTTCGACATCGTGCGCCTGCTGGTGATGTGGGAGGCCTGGAGCCGCAGCACGTCGAGACCACGATGACGCGCCGCCCCGTGGTGGAGTTTCCGGGCCACGACGTGTCGACGCGTACCGCCGGCTTTCTGCTATCGTTCGCTCGTGCAGGGAGTCGAAGCGCGCCGTCTGGTCCGGGAGCTCTATCGGGGCGTCGACGGATTTTCGCTCTCGCGCGCCGACGACATCCGCGTTCGGGCGTCCCGCAGCAATCCGACCTACGGCGAGGTGATGCCCACGGCGACGCTGCATCTGCTCGAGTGGCTCGACCTCGGGCCGCGCGACGTCTTTTACGACCTCGGATCGGGGCTGGGAAAGGTGGTGCTGATGGCCGGGCTGGTGACCCGAGCACGGCGCTGCGTGGGCATCGAGCTCGCCACCAGCCGCGTCGAGGAGGCCCGCCGGGCCATCGCGATCGCCGAGCGTCGACGGTTGATCTCGCGGGGACGCTGCACGATTCGAAACGAGAACATCCTGACGACCGACCTGCACGATGCCACGGTGCTGTACACCTGCTCCACGGCGTTTCCCACCCCGTTCATGCACAAGCTGCAACGCCGCCTGGCCGCCCTGGGCCGCCCGCTTCGGTTCGCGACCCTGCAGGAACTCGATCCGCATCCGGCCTTCACCCGGATCGACGTCGTCCACCTGGACATGACCTGGCGCCGCAAGGCCAAGGTCCATCTGTACCGCGTCGTGGGCTAGCAGGGTCTCGTCGTCGAACGGTGGAGCCTTCGTCGACCGTCAGACCGCCGCCTGGGGCTCGGTGACGGCGCTGACCAGGTCGATCAGGTGCCGGGGTGCGAACGGCTTTTCGATCAGGTGGATCCCCGGCATCACGAGCACTTCGTTGAGATGGTTGCGCAGCTCCGACGCATAGCCGGTGACCAAGATGACGGGGAGGTCGGGCCCGACGATCTTCCGTAGCTCTGCAGCCAGAACGACCCCGTCCCCGTCGGGCAGGCGCACGTCGAGCACGACGCCCGCGGGGCGGAGCTCCTCCGCGAGCTGGCGCGCCGCGGCGCAAGTGTTCGCGAAGTAGGGGACCACGCCGTCGATCTCCTGCAGGATCTCCAGCAGATTCGTGCGCAGGGCGGGGTCGTCCTCGACCACCAGGATGGATTTGTCGGCGGCCGCGATGCGCTCGATGAACTGGACGAGCACCTCGAAGTCGATGGGCTTGGCGATCACGCCGAGGGCGCCCTCCCCCTGGGCCTCGGCCAGGATCTCGTCCCGCGTACAGGCGGTCATGACGACCACGGGCGTCTTCGGCCAACGCCGCTTGACCTCTCGAATGACGTCGAGCCCGCTCATGTCGGGCATGCGCATGTCGGTGATGACCAGCTCGAATCGACGTTCTTCCAGCCGGCGCAACCCCTCGGGCCCTCCGCTGGCGATCTCGACGTCACCACCCTCGCCCTCGAGGATCTCCTGAATGTTCTCGGCGAGCTCGACGTTGTCGTCGATTACGAGGATGGTCATCGGGATCATCTCACGCGCTGGAGGGGGGATTCGCCCGCGGCAACCATAGTCGAATCCTAGCCCCTCGTTCCACGTTGGAGGCGTCGACCTCCCCGCCGTGACGCGCGACGATGTTCTTGACCAGGGCCAGGCCCAGCCCCGTACCCTGGGCGCGGGTCGTCACCAGAGGCTCGAAAACTGCCGCCAGCACCTCCGGTGGGAAGCCCGGCCCGTCGTCGGCGAGGACCAACTCGACCCGGTCTTTGTCGGCCGGCCGAGCCTCGACCCACAGGTTGCCCCGACCCTCCAGCGCTTGGTGCGCGTTGATGAGGAGGTTGACGAGGGCTTGACGCAACAGGGGGCGTTCGCCCGACACGAAGAGATCGTCAGGGACCGACACGTGATGCGCCACGTCGGCGGGGCTCTCCACGGCGAGCAATGCGTCTCGCACGAGCATCGCGACGCCGACGGGCTCGTGACGGATTTCGCGTTCGCGTGCCAGCTCGAGCAACGTCGAGATGATCTCGTTGCCGACCTCGAGCTGCTCCTCGATGCGCGTCAGGTGTCGATGAACGCGTTCGTCGTCGCCGGCGCGGCGCTTGAGGATGTAGACCGACGACTTGGCCACACTCAGTGGATTGCGAAGGTCGTGGGCGATGGTGGCGGCGAGTTGACCGACGGTGGCGAGCCGCTCCCGACGCCGCAAGCGATCGTCGGACGCGGTGCGGTAGGCGTCGAGCATGATCGCCAGCTCGAGGTCGAGCAGTCGGTCGACCGCCGACCGGCTGGCCGCCGCCTCCGGGCCGAGGTCCATCGCGTCGAGGCGTCGATGGAGCTCGCTGCGGATCACGTTCATGCCGGTCACCATGTAGTGCTGCGGCAGGCCGATCCTCACGTGAACCCAACCGATCCGCAGGCGGCGACCGTGATAGGCGGCGTCGTGCGGTCCCGCGAACGCCGTCTCCAGCCAATCGACGAGCGTCCGTCGCAAGCGGGCGAGCTGGGCGTCACCGCCGGTGATCACCGCCGCGGCGTCGGGAAATTCCTGAACCAGGTCGTAGAAGTGCTCCACGATCTGCGGGAACTCGGGGCGCAGCGCGGGCAGCAAGCTGCGGAGGCGGTCCGCATCCGCCTCCCCGAATCCGATGTATCGCTTGATCGTGTCGAGCAGCGTCGGGTCCTCGGGCGTCATCTGCTCGGGGGGCCCGGCGGCGGGGGATGTCGTCCCCGGGGCCGATGGGCGCGTCATGGGCCCAACCACCGTTTCACCCGCCCGTTCCCCCGGCAAGCGCAGGCTCTGCGCGTGGGGAACGGCGCGCCGAAGAATACCGCCACGCGCCGGCGGGGCGTGCCGCAAAGCTTGCAGCGTGCTCCCCACGCAGCCGGCTCGGGTGGCCCGCGGTAGACTCCCGGCGATGCTCGACCTCAAGGCGAAGCTCGCATCGGCGGGGCTGGTGACCGATGCGGACATCGAGCGCGTGGAGCAGCAAAAGGCGCGGCGGCGCGGCGGGGCTCGGCGCGGCCGGTCCGCGTCGGGCGAGCCCACGCCCGCGCGCGACACCGCCGGGCTTCGGATCGAGGCGCTACGCAAGATGGGCAAGGACGACCGCTACGTCGCGATCCGGCGCTGGGTCGACAAGGTGCGACTCGATGCCCCCGGCGCCGTGCCGACCGAGCAGGCCCGTGCCTTTCACTTTCCCGAGGCCGGCGGTCGCATCGGTCGACTGATGCTGGAGCCCGCGGTCCTCGAGGCGCTCGCGCACGGCGATGCGGCGATCATCGCCTACATGTCGAATCACGGGCTGGCGCACGCGGTCGTCCCGGCCGAAGGTGCCCACGCTGTCGCCGAGCTCTTCCCCGCGTGGCTGCGCACGCTCGAGGGAGACCCCCGCGCGGGCGAGGTGGACCCGAACGCATGAGCCGGCATCCGTACGACGGGTTGCCGGACGCACGCGACGGGCTGACCCGTGCGGAGCGGATCGTGCTGTGGCAGCTCTCGGAGACTCGACGCGAGCTCGGGGGGCGCCCGGTTCCGACCGTGATGCTCTACGGACGCGTCGTCGAGCACATCGACATCAGCGTCGACGAGCTGCAACGCATCTTGCAGCGCCTGGGTGCGCTTCGCCTGCCCGGGGATCGGTCGCGCGAGAGCTCGGAGAGATAGTCCCGTTTTCGCGACGTGGCGCGGCGGCTGGAGGCCGCGGGGCGGTGCCGGCCGAGAGCCCCCGTGGATGCATGGCGGCGACGGACAACCCGACGGCCAACCCGGTGAGGGCCCCGGTGCCCGCGGTCACGCTCGCCCCCCCGACGAGGGCCAGCGGCACCAGGCCCATCACCGCGACGGCCCGGCGAAGATCGTCGAGGTCGGGCACGATGCCGAGCCGGGTCGCGAAGGCCCAGGCCAGCGCCCCCATCGTGGTGCCGGCGACGATCGACGCGATGGCGGCGATGCCCAGCCGCGTCGTCAAGGAGCCGCGCGCCGGGGCGAGGATGGGCGACAAGAAGGTGACGAGCACGGTCGCGGCCACCAGCGCGCTGAACAGGATGTTGCCGGTCCCGGCATACGGGGCAGGCAGCGAGCCCAATCCGGCGATCCCCACCAGGCCCGGCACGAGGCCGCCGAATGCCCCACCCAGTGCGGCGCCGAGCACCAGGCGTGGGAAGCCGACCCGAGATCGCCCGCGGCACGCCCTGAGCATGCCGGCCGCGATCGACAGACCGGCGATCAGCCCCGAGCCCACGGCGAACGCCATGACCACCGGAAGCATGATGGACCAGTCGAGCTCGAGGGCTCCGGGAAGACCGAGATAGTGGAAGGTGCCGAAGGCGGTGCCCGTCAGCGCGGCGGTCACGCCGGCCAGGGAGGCCCTCAGCACCCAGTCGGGGGCGGGAGCGATTTGGACGCGCATCGTGGATCCTGGCACGAGCACCTGGGGCCCGGGTGCCCGCGCTCGAAGAATGGACGCATCAGGCGTCGGACCGTTGCGAGGGGCCGACGTACGCGAACGACGCCGTGCGCGAAATCGTGCCCCTTTCGTGGGGCCGAACGTTCGACCTTGCGCAACCGGGGTGGTCGCGGGTCAAAATGGGGGCATGGCCGAACGCGGGGCCGGGCCGACGAAGGTCGGATCCCTCTACGCCGCGCACGCCAAGCGTGTGTATCGGTGGGTCTTGCGCTTCTACGCGCCGGACGAGGCAGAGGAGGTCGTGCACGAGGTGTTCGTGAAGGTTCTCGAACGCATCGCCGGCTTCCGCCAAGAAGCCTCGCCCACGACCTGGCTGTACCGCATGACCATCAATCACTGCCTCAACCGCCTGCGCAACGAAGGTCGCCGCTCGGCACTGTGGCGGGAGACCGGGGGGGTGCCGTGGGCGGTTCCGGCGGGGACGGCCGACCAGGACACGGTGACGTTCCTGCGCCAGTTCTGGCAGGGCCTCGACGACGAGATGGTCACCATCGGGTTGCACTATTTCGTGGACGGCATGACCCACGCCGAGATCGCTCGCATTCTCGACTGCTCCCCGCGCACGGTGGGCAATCGGCTGGCCGAGCTGCGCGAACGGGCCTGCAAGGCCGCCGGAGAGCGAATGGAGGTGAACGCATGACCAATGACGCATCACCGAGGACGACCGACGAGATCGAGGATCTCTTCGCTCGCGACGGACACCTGACGCTCTTGACCTTCGACCGTTTCGAGCAGGGCGAGCTGAGCGTGTACGCGTGCGAGGCCGTGATCGAGCACCTACGTGGCTGCTCGGTGTGCACGCATCGCATGAGCCTGCTCGACGACGTACCCTCGATCGAGCCCCCGATGCCTCGCGTGGCACCGCGCAAGCCGGACGCCGCGCGCAACGTTGCGATCGGTGTGACGTTGGCCGCTGCGGCGTCGCTGCTGCTGTTCGTCTGGCCCGAGCCCGAGCACGCGCGCCACCAGCCCACCGAGAACACCTTGACCGCGGGCGCCTACAGCACCACCGCCGCGCTGGAGAGCCCCGCCCACGCGTCAGTGGTGGACTTCGATCTGCGGGCGTACATCGGCGAGCCTCCGCGCCGAGTCCATCACGGCGATGCCGTGCGCTGGGGCGAGGCGGTCACCCTGGAGGTTCGGGTGAACGAGCCCGGCTTCGTGGGGATCGTGCTGGCCGAGGAG
>CAZYSW010000314.1:0-7154 GCA_964650105.1 uncultured Nannocystaceae bacterium | reverse complement strand
GCGTCGGTTCGGGAGCCCGCGGGGTGGGGGCGGGGGCGCGCTCCTGGGTCGCGGAGGGGGCGTCCGCGGGCACGGTCTCGGGCGAGAGGTCGCTGTCGTTCGAGGGGGCCGCGGTCTGCAGCCCCGACCCACGCGGTGGCTCGGCGTCGGTCGTGGGGCCGAGAGCGGCCGTCGGCGGTCCCGCGACGGCCACCGCATTCTTCATCGGATCGTCGCCGTCGAGTAGAGCGCCGAGGGTGTGCAGCAACGGCGGCTCGTGGCCGGGATCGCGCAAGCCGGCGAGGGCCTCCCGGGCAGCGGCCGGATCGCCCTGCCGATGCCGGACGAGCACCGCCAGGGCTCGGAGCAGGCTGGTCTGGGGGGTCGCGCTCTCGAGCTCGGCGACCACGTCGCGCAAGAAATCGGGCGAAGGGTTGTCCTCGGTCCACAAAGGCCGCGCCAGCGCGAGCAGTCGCAGCTCCGGATCGCGGTAGGTGGGCAGGAGGATCACCGGGTCGGTGAGGACCAGGTCTTCGCCGGAGGCGAGGCGCAGCCGGGCGCGGACGACCGCCACGTGTCCGGCGTCGAGCTGCGCGGCAGATCGTTCCGCCGCAGCCAGGTGAGTGTCGGCCGCCCGACGCGCAGCCTCGGCAATGCGGTGCACCGCGGGATCGTTCGACAGCGCGGCACGGATCGTCGCTTCGAGCGCGCGGGTCGCAGCCAGCTCGCCGGCGACCAGGTGCGCCCGCGCAGCCCGGGGCACGATCGTCGTGCGGCTCGCGACCTGCTCGAGCTCGTGCTCGAGCGTTTCCATGGCGGCGAGATCGAGGGCTCGACGCGCGGACTCGGCGTCGCGCATCACCTCGCTCAGTGAGCGAACGCGGGCGTCGGCGTCCTCTGCGGCCACCGGGAGGGTCACTTCGGCGGTGGGTCCCTGCCGGATTTGTCGGGCGCCGTACATCGAGACGGCGGCAACTCCCACCGCGCCCACCACCAGGATCACGTATCGCCCGGCGGTCGGGTCGCTCGCTTTCTCGGTGTCACGGGCCATCCGTCGTGATCGTCCTCGATGAGTCCCGGCCGAACAACGCCAGAGTCTGGCAGCTCGGTCTACGGTGCGCAACCGCGCGCTGGGGTCCGGTCGGTCGGGGTGGAACCGTACCTTTCGGCACAGCGCGGGACCGAAAATGGACACGGGGGCTCAATAGAGACCGAGGCCTCGCAGGAGCCAGTGCGCCTCCTCGGTGCGCAGTGTGGCCACGGGGTCGGGGCGGCGCTCCTTCACGAGACCCATGTCGTGCGCCAAGGCCAAAAGCGCGCCGTCGAGCTGACCGGAGAGGCGGGTGGCGAAGAGCACTTCGGCCCGACGCAGGACGGTGTGCAACCGCTCGACCCCATTGGCGATCTCGAGCCAGTGCTCGAGCTCGGCGGCGAGCGCCGCCTTTTCGTCCGCGGCGAGGTCCACGAAGGAGCCGGCTCCCAACAAGGCATCGCTGACCACCTTGGCCGTCGGATCCGAAGGCTCGTGATCGCTGTCGATGAGCACCGGGAGCGCCCGCAACAGCGAGACCAGCGGTACGCCTTCCGGATCCTCGACGATGGCCAGCCCCATCGCCACGGTTGCCGTCGCCCACGCCAGCCGAAAGCGCAGCTCGGCCAGCGACGCTACGCCGATCCCCGGCGTGACCAGGATCGTCGGCTCGACGTCGTTGCGTACGCCCACACCTCCGGGAATGGCGGCGTTCGACCAACGTACCGGCAGCGCCAGCCCGAAGTGTCGTCGCCAGGGATCCACCACCGCGTCGGCGAGCGCGATCCGGGTGCGCACGGATTGAGCCCGCGGCACCTCGACGCGACGCGGACGCTCGCCGATGCGCCCCAGCAACGGACGCAGACGGGCCATCACCGTCAGGAACATGCTCGATCCCTCCAGCGAGCCCGTGGCCGCGCTGCGCGGATCGGGGAGGGGATCGGGCGGCGGCAATCGACCCACGAGGGCCGGGACCGGGCCGTCGGGCGCCATGAAGGCGCAGATCTGATACAGGCAGCGGGCGAGCTCGGCGTTGCCCTCTGCTTCGGTGAGGCGAGCCAGCCCCAGCGACAGACCGGCTTGTAGTGGACGGCCCGTCGCCCAGCGCCGAAGCCCCGCGGTCAGCTCGTCGCGGCCCCCCGTGAGCAGGGCCGCCGACGCCAAGAGCGTGTCGAGGCGGGGCAGTGGCCCCTCGACCGCCACGGTGGTCAGGAGGTGGCGCAGGCCGGGGTACAGATAGCGCGCGTGGAGATCCGGCCCGTGCCGGAAGCCCAGCGCGCGACCCAGGCCGTGGTGCCCGTGACAGTAGGCTTCGGCCAGCGCCGCGAGGATCAAGACCTCTTCGTCCTCGCCGGCCAAGGCCCTCAGCTCGCTGCCGAGCTGCACCACTTCGTCCCATCGCCCCTCGCTGAAGGACAATGGAAGCAGGACCGAGCGGGGCAACGGGCTGCGGGGCGCGAGCTCGCACGCACGCACCAGCAACCTCCGCACGTCCAGTGCCGTCGCCGTGGCCGCAGAAGGATCGGGCTCGTCGGCCTGGTGCTCGAGCCGGATCCGCGCGGCCGAGGTCAGCAGGTGTGCCTGCTCCGCGGGCTCGTCGGTGGCCTCGGCGAGCCGCTCGAGCACGGTCGCGAGCTCGTTCCACTCCTGGCGAGCCTCGAGCAGCTCGGCCAGCAAGACGAGCAACCCCCGGTGGGCGGGATCGACCTCCAGCCCCTCTCGACAGGTCCGCAAGGCGCCGTCGCGATCGTCGAGGGTCCACTGAACGCGCGCCAGCTCCACCGCGACCATCGCGATGTCGTCGCTCTTGCGGGCCATCGACTCCTCGAGATGCCGCCGGAGTACGGGCAGGCGATCGGTGGGTTGGCCGACGCGGGCGAGGATCGAATCGAGCTGCCGCAGGGCGCGGTAGCGGATCTCGGCGTCCTTGGTCTGTACGGTGAGGGGACGCAACAGCGCCATGGCCTCGCGATAGCGACCCAGCCCGGCCGCGAGGTCGGCGAGCTGCAGGTCGAGCGCCGGGGGACGCCGCGACGGGTCGACGTTCTTGATCTCTTCGTAGACGGCGGCCTCGAGCTCGGGGTCGTCGCTGTCGCGCGTCACCTCGCCGAGCATCTGCAGCGCCGCGCCGAAGTCGGGCACGTAGGCCAGCGCGCGACGCAAGATCGCGGCTGCCTTGACCGGCTGGCGTTGTCCCTGCCAGCAAAAGCGGGCCGCCTCGACCAAGAACTCGGCCTTCCGGGCGGGGTCGTCGCTGCGGAGGGCGAGCTGCTCGTAGAGCTCGACGACCTCCTCGTACGCACCACGCTCCGCGAACACGTCGCGCAGCGCCGTGCTGGTCGCGTCGAGATCGGTGTCGCTTCGGCCGAGCTGCGCGGCGAGCTCGATCTGCTGCTTGCCCGACCACTCGACCAGCGCACCGTCGCCGAGCGACTGGCCGATCTCGCGCAAACGACCGAGAATGTGCAGCCGCTCGATGGCCTGATCCTCGCGCTCGAGGAGCTTGATCAGCCCGGACTTTTGCTGACGTAGCTCTCGGGCCTCCTGCTCGCCGAGGGCCTCGAGCTTGCGGGTGGCCGCCGCCGCCGCGTCGTCGGGTGCCGCCCCCAGCCGCAACACGCGTTGCGACGCTTGCTCGGCCGCCTCGGGATCGTCGTCGCTCATCCGCAGATCCGCCGACAGCAGCCACAAGCGGGCCCGCGCGCCGTCGTCGAGATCGTCGGCGGTCGCGGCGATCCGCTCGAAGCGTTCGGCCACGCGACCCGGCTCGGGCAGGCGCCGTGCCAGGCTGCCGGCGCGGCTGCAGACGACCAGATCGCCCGGGGCCTGCCGAACGGCGCTCTCGATGTTGCGGGTCGCGCTTTCGACGTCGCCGAGGTGAGCGAGATAGACCTCCGCGAGGTCGAGGTGCACCAGCGCTCGTGCGGGTCCGGGCGACAACTCGCGGACCGCCAGGTAATGCATGTGGGCGACGACCGACCACTCGAGCCGGGCCTTGGCCAGCTCGAGCAGGGTTTGCCGCGCCGCCGCGTGCTTGCCGTCCGCACCCACCGCTTCGAGCAGGTAGGCGCGCGCACGTTCCGCCTCGGGCGAATAGGGATCCTCGCGCGCACCGGGCAACAGCAGCATCGCGCGGCGGTACGCCACCTCTGCGCCCAGCATGCTCGGGAGGTGCAACTGAGACAGGTTCTCGAGAACGATGGCTTGCTCGGTCGTACGTTGCAGCCGCTCGTAGAGGCGAGCCAGCTCGAGCAGCGCACGCTGGGAGTCGGGTGCGCGCTGGAGCGCCTGTTTCAGCACGCGCTCGGCCTGTTGCGGACGATCGAGCTCCAGGAGGGCTCGCGCCGCAATGGCGGCATCCTCGGCCGCACGCTGCGGAGCGATGTCGGGATGCTCGGACGCTGCGACCAGCGGCTCCACCGCTTCGTCGAGCCGTCCTTGGCGAGCGAGCAGACGACCGAGCGCCTCGCGAGCAAAGGCGTGATTCGGATCCTGGCTCAACGCCTCCCGGTACCTGGCTTCGGCTTCGGCTTCGTAGTCTTCGTGGGGAGCGAGGATGTCACCGAGCAAGGTGAGCAGGGCCGGCCGGTGGTTCAGCGGAAGCCTCGGCAGACGCTCGAGCAGCCGGCGACGCACGTTGACGACGGCGTCGGTGCCCGCCAGCAGCACCCTCGCGCGCGTACCCGCGTGAGCGTTGTTCTCCGGATCGGCCAGATAGGCCTCCAGGTAGTAGTCGGCAGCCTCGTGCGGTCGTCCGAGGGGACCCTCGAGGATCTCGGCGATGCGCTGATCGACGGTGGCCTTGCGCAGGAGCTCGCCGGCCTCGCCCAGGGTTCGCGAGCGGACGCTCAGGATCCTGACCAGGGCCTCCTGGCGACCGGCGCGGTGATAGGCCCGGGCGAGCGTCGCCAGCCCCTCGTCGGGCAACCGCTGGTAGGCTTCGAGGCGCTCGTAGATGCGCGCTGCCTTGGTCTCGTCGTCGAGGGGACCGCGATAGATCCGGGCGAGTTGCACGAGGAGATCGCCGCGGGCCGGATGGAGATCCTGCGGCTCCACGCGTCCTTCGATCTCGGGGGCGAGGGTTCGCTCGAGGTAGATGGAGAGGTCGACGTAGCGCCCCTGCGCCTCCAGATCCGCGACCAACTCCTTGCGCATGGCCTCGGCGAGATCGGCGTGCTCGCGCTCGGGGCCCAAGTTGTCGAGAGCGAGGCGGAGGGCCTGCTCGGCGCGAGGGAGATCGAGCAAACGGCGACGGTGGAGATCGGCGATCCTCCGCAGCGTCTTGCATCGCTCGACGCCGTGTTGGCGGGGGAACGTGCGTTCGAGCAGCGCGACGAGATCGCGCCACCGTTCCTCCCGCTCGTAGAGGCGCTCGAGCATGAGCTCGGCGCTGCGGTGCCCCGGAGCTTCGAGGACCACGCGCTCCAGATCCGCGATCGCCTCCTGCGATCTCCCGAGCACCTCTGCCAGGAGTTTGGCGCGCTCCTCCAGCGCCTCGATCCGCGCGGTGCCGCGCTGACGTTCGGCGATGGTGGCCAGTAGGTGTACGCGATGCGAGGGGTCGCCCTGGAGCGCCTCGATCTCGCGGACGCGCTCCAGCGTGCGTCGGTCGTCGGGTAGATGGAGGGCGGCCTGCCGCAGCAGCGCCAGGGCGCGCTCGTAGTCGTTTTGGGCCACTGCCGCATCGGCGGCGCGGTGGGCCAACGTGACGTACGCGGCCGGTCCCATCGGGACGCGTTCGAGGACGCGCTCGGTGAGGTCGATGGCGCGGCTCAGATCGTTCTGCTCGAACGAGTAGTCGAGCAGCGGCAGGAGGAGATCGGGGTCGTCGGGTGCGAGCTCCAGCGCCGCCTCCAGATGCCGGATCGCGGCGTTGCGGTCCCTCAGCACGTCGCTGCACAGGTGCGCCAACCGCTTCCTGGCGCTCAGCTTCTGCTCGGGTGCATCGGCCGATTCGGCCACGAGCTGCAGAAGACGCAGCATCTCGGGGATGTAGCCCCGGTCCTGGAGAACCTCGAGCAGCAAGGAGAGCGCCTTCGGCTCGTCGATCGCCTGTTCGCCGCGAAGCAGGAGGATGCGCGCGGCATCCTTGCGATCCATGAGCTCGGTGGCGTGGATCCACAGCTCGGCGGCGACTTCCGGCGCAAACCTCTGGCTCTGGATGATCCGGTTGAGGCGCTCGGTGAAACGCTCGGTCTGGAGCTGCGGACCCTCGCCGGACTCGAGCTCCCACAACGACCGGTGCAGGCGTCGCGCCGTGGGCAAGACGGCGAGCGCCTGCTCGAGCAGGTGCTCCGCGCGAGCGCGCAGGGCGTTGTGCACCTCGTCGGATGCCTCGCTGCCGGTGTCCTGGTGCGCGAGCCAGACGAGGTCCGCGATCGCCCCCTCGTCCTGCTCCTGCACAGCACGCACCTGAACGCGGAGGAAAGCGTCCAGAACGCGGTCGCGAAGGCCCGCTTCCCAGGCGCGTCGCATGGCTCGAATGGCGAGCGTCGAGTCGTCGGTCGAGACCGCCAAAGCCAGCGCTCGGTCGGACAGGGCCGGTGGCGCACCCTCCTCGTTGGACAGCACGACCAGGTACTCGGCGCGCGCCGTCGGGTCCTCCATGATGCGCTCGAGTCGGGCGACCGCCTCGGGGTCGTGAGGATCGGCCAGTAGCCGCTCGCGGATCGCCTGAAGCTCCTGGTCTTCGCGGCCGAGCCGGTGGACCGCCCAGGCGCGAAGATCGAGGGTGTCGGCCCGGGCCGCGACCTCCGGGGACAGGCGCTCGACGGCTCGCAGGGTGCGTGCCGGTGCGTCGTTCTCCATCGCGACCAGCGCCAGCTCGGACCACAAGTTGTCGGCGGCCTCGACGTCCTGTACGCCGGCGGCGGCGCGCTCCAGCGCATCGAGGTAGGGCTCGACGCTGCCGGCGGCCAGACCGATCTCTTTGAGCGTGCTGAGGAGGATCGGATCGGCCGGGCGCTCGAGCAGGAGCTCGCTGGCGAGCGCGATGGCTCGCGACGGTTGGCCCAAATCGTGCGCCAGGAGCATGATCTCGGCGCGTGCTTCGGTCGAAGGGAGCGAGGGGCCGAGCGCGCGCCTGAGCTCGGCGCGCGCGTCCGCTTCCTCCCGTAAGTGTCGTGGGTTCTCCCGGGCCGTGGCC
>CAZYSW010000313.1:0-7188 GCA_964650105.1 uncultured Nannocystaceae bacterium | reverse complement strand
GAGAACGGCTCCACGCGCGTGGCCAGGATCGCGTGGTCGCGCTGACCCTCGGGTGCGGCGGGCCGTCCTCGTCCGCTTCGTGCCCGCACGCGCCGTTTGGGCCTCGCCGGCCGGGGCGCCTCGGCACCATCCCCTACGGGAGGATGGCCAGGAGGTCCGCGAGCCGATCGATGCAGTCGAGCGGCTCGTGGGCGGTCAGCCGGTCGCGGTCGGCCTCCGCACGCACGACGGCGATGGCATCGACCTCCGCCGCGCGGGCCATCTGCAGATCCCAGACGCTGTCGCCGATCACCACCGCCTCCGATTCGGTGGTCTTGGTCTGCTCGAGGATCTCCCACAGCATCTGTGGGTGCGGCTTGGAGCGGGTCTCGTCCGCCGCGCGGGTCGTGACCATGTAGGCGCGCAGGCCCGTCTCGTCGAGCTCGCGGTCGAGGCCCGCCCGGCTCTTGCCGGTCGCCACCGCGAACGTGTATCCACGGGACCGTAGCCGATCGAGCGTCGGGACCGCGTCGGGGAAGAGGGTGGGCCTGGGCGCATCGGGTGCCAGCCAGTGACGCCGATACAGGGTCACGAAGTGCTCGCGGAATGCATCGGTGCAGCCGGGAAACAGCACGTCGACGGTCTGCGGGAGCCCCAGGCCGATCACCCCCCGCAGGCGTGCATCGGGCAGCGGCGCCTCTCCGAGCTCGGCGATCGTGGATCGAAAGCAGCTCACGATACGCGCCTCGGAATCGGCCAGGGTGCCGTCCCAATCGAACACCAGAAGGCGCGGCCGCGCGCTCATGAGTCCCGCCCCATCTTCGCGGGCCCGAGTTTGGCCCAAGCCTGGTGCGGACGCCAGCGACCGCGCCTCGCGGGCGGCCCGATCCCGGCGCAGCCCTCGTCGGCTCCTCCACGCGCTCGCGGACCGAGCGATCACCACCTCGCGCTTCACCGAGCGTGGGCCGCACAGGCCACGAGGCGCTACAATCGGGTGGAGCAGGCCTTTGCGCCGCCGCCTCATCGTTCCCGATGAACACGAAGTCCAAGCTCGCTCGCGAGGTGGCTCGCCGCCGCACCTTCGCAATCGTCAGCCACCCGGACGCCGGCAAGACGACGCTCACCGAAAAGCTCCTGTTCTTCGGGGGTGCGATCCAGGTCGCCGGCGCGGTCCGGGCGCGGCGCGCCTCTCGTCACGCCGTCAGCGACTGGATGAAGATGGAGCAGGAGCGCGGCATCTCGGTCACCACGTCGGTGCTCAGCTTCCAGTACGCCCTACCGGAGGCGGCGGAGGGCGACCCGCCCATCGACGTCAACCTGCTCGACACCCCCGGCCACGCCGACTTCGGCGAGGACACCTACCGCGTCCTGACCGCGGTCGATGCCGCGCTGATGGTCATCGACGGGGCCAAGGGCGTGGAGTCCCGCACCGAAAAGCTCATCGAGATCTGCCGTCTGCGGGACACGCCGGTCGTCACCTTCGTCAACAAGTTCGACCGCGAGTGCATGGAGCCGATCGAGTTGCTCGACGACGTCGAGGCCAAGCTCGGGATCACGTGCGTGCCGATGACCTGGCCCATCGGCATGGGCAAGAGGTTCAAGGGTGTCTACGATCTGGTGCACCACAAGCTGCACCTGTTTCGCCGCGGCGACCACCGCGGCGACGGCGACGCGTGGCCCGAGGACGGGATCAGCGTCCGCGGCCCCGACGATCCCGAGCTCGACCGCCTCTTGGGCGATCAAGTCGACGACTTTCGGGCCGAGCTCGAGCTCTTGTCGGGGGTTGCTCCCGCCTACGACCACGACGCGTTCCTGAAGGGCAAACAAAGCCCACTGCTGTTCGGCTCGGCGATGAACAACTTCGGGGTACGCGAGCTGCTCGAGACCTTCCTGCGCCTGGCGCCGCCTCCCCAGAACCGCTCGGCCATCGTCGGCGAGGCGGTCACCACCCCGCCCGCGCCCGGCGAGCCGGTCCCCACCCGTGAGATCGGGGTCGACGAGGAGGCCTTTTCGGGATTCGTGTTCAAGATCCAGGCGAACATGGATCCCAAGCACCGCGACCGCATGGCCTGCTTGCGCATCTGTTCGGGCCGCTTCGAGCGGGGCATGAAGGCGTTTCATTGCCGCCTGGGGCGAGAGATCAACCTGGGCAACGCGACCACGTTCTTCGCCTCGTCCCGCGAGATCGTCGAGGAGGCCTACGCGGGCGACATCATCGGGATTCCCAACCACGGCACCATCAAGATCGGGGACACGCTCACCCAGGGCGAGCTCTTGCGGTTCACCGGCATCCCCAGCTTCGCACCGGAGATCTTCCGCCGCGTGATCCTCAAGACCCCCTTGAAGGCCAAGGCGCTGGCCAAAGGCCTCACGCAGCTCGCCGAAGAGGGGGCCATCCAGGTCTTCAAGGCCATCTTGGGGGGCGAGTTCATCGTGGGTGTGGTCGGCCAGCTCCAGCTCGAGGTGATGAAGCACCGCCTGCTGCACGAGTACGGGGTGGAGGCCGACTACGAACCGGTGGAGTACACGACCGCCCGCTGGGTCACGCCGAACACGGACGGCAAGACCCCCGAGCAGACCCGCAAGCTGATGGACGATTTCCAGCGGCGCAACGAGGCCAACCTCGCCATCGACGCCCACGGCGATCTCGCCTACCTCGCTCCCAACAAATGGAACCTCTCCAAGGTGCAAGAGCGGTTCCCCGACGTGCGGTTCCAGGCCACCCGGGAGCACACCTGATGGGCCACGAAAGGGTGGTGACCACGGGCGCGCTCGCACTGGTCTCGGTGCTCGGGCTCGCCGAGCCCCCGACGGTCCAGGCGGGTGACCACGGCGAGGCGCCCGGGACTCTCGTCGATCCCATCGCCGACCTGTGCGATCTCTACGCCTGGATCACCCCCGAGGACACGCTGGTCGTCGCGCTGACCTTCGACTGTCGCCTCCCGCCGGGGCAGGACGTCGCCTACGACCCCGAGGTGCTCTACACGATCGCCATCGATCGCCCCCCCGAAGGCGGCACCCACCCCGACAACGTCGACGACGCGAGCATTCGCATCCAGTTCGGTCAGGATCCCGACACCCGCGACTGGGGCGTCCGGGTCAAGAACCTTCCCGGGCTCGGCGGCCCCGTGATCGGCCCGGTCGATCAGACCATCGACGCCGGCGGGCCGACGCGGGTGTGGGCCGGGCTGCGCGACGATCCGTTCTTCTTCGACGGCGAAGGGTTGGAGCAATCCATCGCCGGCGAAACGCTGGCCTTCGACAATGCGCGCGACGAAGCGGCCGGGCTCAACACGGGCGCGATCGTCTTGGAGATGGACGCTGCAGCGGCCTTCCTCGACGCGGAGCGGATCCGCATCTGGGCGTACTCCGGGAGGCCGCCCACGTGACGCGCCCGGCCGCACGCGCGTCGCGGAGCGCGACGCCCGGAGGGCGTCGCCCATGGGCGCTCGACGGGCACCGTGCGCGTTGCCGGCAGCGGCGACCGGTCGGCGGGGCGCTCTTGCGCGAGTCGAGCCCACGCACGCCGCGGGTGGTCGCGGTGGCGCTCGTGCTGGTCGCCTGCGGCGACGCTGCCCCGTCGCCGTCCGGCTGGGAGAGCGCCTCGACCAGCACGGTGGATACCGGTTCGTCGGGGAGCCCGACGAGCACCTCCGGCGAGGCCACCACCCAGGTGAGCACGTCGGGGACCACCGTCACGACCGGAACGTCGACGGTGACCGGTCCGGGCAGCGTCGACGAGGGCTCGACGCGGGGGACCACCGCCCCCGTGTGCGACTCGAGCCCCGAGACCGGCGGAAAGCCGGGCACCACCGGTGGCGGCGCCTTCGTGTTCTTCGACCGCGTTCCGGCCTGCGACTTCGTGCAGGTCGACCGCGTGGGCAAACCCCTCGTCGGACGGGTCCTGGTCGTCGACGGCGACGCCTACAACCAGGGCAATCCGCTCGCCGACACCCTGTTCACCTTCGAAAATGCGATCTTCGCAGCGATTGTCGATCTCCACGAAGCGCTCGACGCTGCGCTGATCGGCGAGGGGTACACGCCGTGCGAGAACGGGTGCACCGTTCAGGTCACGCCGTTTCTGTATCCCGACACGCTGCTGCTCGACCGCGGCGCGCCCTCGTCGTTCCCCAACGGTCGTCGACTGGACGACCCCGCGGCGGACCGCTTCTTGGGACGCATCCTCCTCGACATCCCCGGGTCCCACACCGAGGATGGGTTCGCCGACGTCCCCCTCAACCCGCCGACGAACGACGTCGACTGTCCGTCGGGGTGGCCTTACCTCGCCCCCCCGCACCCGTAGCGGCGTCTCGGAACGTCTTGCGAGGCGATGACCCACCTACTCCGCGTCGTCGAAGCAGTCGGCCCCGGGGGGCTCGGCGAGCTCGCAGCGCACGCTCACCGAGGTTCCCGGCGCGATCACGGCGCCCTCGGGGCGCTCGATCACGATCTCCAGATTTCCGCCTCGTTGCTCGCACTGCGCCGACATGTCGTCGGCACTGGTGGCCGTCGCGCCCGAACGATCGTCGAGGGCTCGGTTGCAAATGTCCGCGTCCCCGGGGAACGCCCAGCCGTCGGCGAGCGTCGTGCACTCGGGAACCTCGCGGCGAACGGGGACGCCGCCTTCGAGCACCTGCTCGATCACCTCGCATGCCGGCTGGATACCGTCCACCCACTGGTTGGCGTCGGCCACACAGCCCGGGACGCACGACCGCGCCCCCAGCCTCGCAATCGCCTCGGCGATCTGCTCCAACGCCACGGCATAGTCGTCCGAGCAGATCGAAAAGATGTTCCGCTCGTCGGTGCGGAACGCCTCCGCGAACTCCCGTAGGCGGACGGGCGGAATGCCCGGCGGCGAGCTGACCGTCTCCGTCCCCCAACCGCACCCCGGACCGATCCCGTACTCCGCGTTGAAGGCGGGATCGAGAGACATGCGATAGACGAGCTCCCCGCCTCGCGGATAGTCCTCGGGGACCCCCGCCAGCACGGCGACGAGGACCTCACCGGGACCGCCGGCCATCAGTTTCGCGCGCCCGATCTCGCGCAGCGCCTCGATGTAGCGCTCCACCGGATGCAGCACGCCGCTCTCGTCGCCGGTGGGCAGGCCGTCGAAGCCGATGTTCTCGGCATGACAGTCCTCGAACACGTCCGGACCGCCCTCGCACACCACCCCCGCCTTCCAACAGACCGCCGAGCTGGGGCGATCGGGCACCGTCCATAACGGATGGGTGATTGGATCCCGGCGCTCGATCATCTGCCGGTGCTCGAGGGGCATCGAGCAATCGGCCTCGTCGGTGACGAAGATGACCGCGAGCAGCGCCTCGTCGCGCAGAAATCCGTGGGGGTTGCCCTCCAGCACCCGCAACATCGACTCCAGGGGCGCCTCGAACCCGTTGCCGTCGATCCCCTGGGGACCGATGCACTGGAGGGCCTCGGCCATGTCGATCCCCGCCGGGAGGTTGGTCTGCCCGCCCGTCTTCTCCAGCCACGGACGAACGCTCGCCGACCCGTCTTCGCCCACGACGGGCTGCAACGCGATGTGCTCGTGGGCACAGGACGCCTCGCACCCCGCCCAGGTCTCGTCGATCAACTCCCCGTCGAGGCCGACGAACAAGAAGTCCGACAAGCGGCCGCGGCAGCTCGAGGCTCTCAGGCCGGCGAGATCGGTCGTGGTCAGGCCGATCCGGTAGCTGGCCCCGATCTGCCCTCCCTCCAGCACGTCGACGAACGCCGGAAAGTTGGCCGCCAGGATCCCCTGCTCCACCCCCATGGAGCCGGAGTTGTCGATCACGAACAGGATGTCGGCCGCGCGATGAAGCTCGACCTCGGCCGTGCACGCCTGGGGGTCGGCATCACACGCCCGCTGCGGTGGCGTCCAGAACGGGCCACGTCCACACCCTTGCAGGATCGTCAGGGCGATCGCGACGAGGCTCGGCCCCCGTGCCCCCTGGTGCCGCGATGTCAGCAAACGTGGGTCTTCGTCCGCATCGCGTGCCGTCGCGGTCCCTCGATTCTTGCGCTCGGGTGGGGTGCGGTCATCTCGCGCAAGCGCAACCGACCCTTTGCCCGACCGCCGAACAGTGCGTAGACGCTCACCCACCCTCGTCGAGGGTACTACGCCTGCCGGTTCCGATGGTCGGCCCCCCGCGCTACCATCCGAGGCCGCCATGGTGGGGTTCCCTGCGCTGTTCTCTCTTTTTCTCGCGGCCGCGCCCGCGCCCACGCCCACGTCTGCTCTGGACGCAGACGTGGGCGAAACCCAGATCTACGGGGGCTCTCCGGTCGCCACGTGCGGCTGGCCGACGACGGTCTCGATGCAGGGTTCTTGCACCGGCACGCTGGTGCACCCCCAGGTGGTGATCTACGCGGCGCACTGCGGGAGCGGCTATTCCTCGGTCACCTTCGGCGAGACGATCAACGGAAGCCGCACCGTGCCGACGCAGTTCTGCCGCACCTACCCCGGCGGAGGGCCCGGCAATGGCACGGACTTCGCCTTCTGCGTGCTCGCCGAGCCCCAAGACGACATCGAGATCGTCCCTCCACTGATGGGATGCGAGACCTCGGTGCTCACCCCTGGCCGGGAAGTCGTGATCGTCGGCTTCGGACAAAACGACAACGGTGGATACGGCGTCAAGTACGAGGTCACCACCCAGCTCAACGGGATCCAGAACAACGAAGCGTCCATCGGCGGGGGCGGCAAGGACAGTTGTCAGGGCGACTCGGGCGGCCCCGTCTTCGTTCGGCTCCCCGAGAGCGACGGTGCCGACGGATCGTGGCGCGTGTTCGGCATCACGTCGTACGGCGGGCAGTGTGGGGGCGGCGGCATGTACTCGATGATGCACATCGGCATGCAGTGGTTCGAACAGGAGTCGGGTTTCGATCTCACGCCCTGCCACGACGCCGAGGGCAACTGGACTCCCACCCCCGAGTGCGGGCAGTTCCCGCTCGAGCCCGGCACCGCCGGAGGGAGCTGGGCCGAGGGCTGCAATCCGGGGCCGCTCACCGGATTCTCGTCGGTGTGCGGCGCCGCGTTCGATCCGAGCAACGACAAGGACCCTCCCGTCGTCGCCTTCGTCAACCCCCAAGACGGCGAGAGGCTGGAGAGCACGCCTGGCAAGAACGGGGCGGAAATCGACATCGAGATCACCGCCGACGACGGTGACGGCTACGGCGTGGCGACCGTCGAGCTGCTGATCGACGATCAGTCGA
>CAZYSW010000312.1:0-7194 GCA_964650105.1 uncultured Nannocystaceae bacterium | reverse complement strand
ACCGAGCGAGACGGCGAGCAGCACTACCTGGTGTGGAACGGTGAGATCGGCACGGACAACCGCAGCCTCGACGACGAGCCGGCAGCGGGCACGCACACCTTCGAGCTCGTGACCGACTCCAAGATCGACACGGTGCGCCTCGATCCGCGACAGCGTCTCGTGCAGGAGCCGCAGCCCCCGCGCGAGAACGTGGATCCGCTGTTCGACGACCGTCACCCGCCGTCGCTGAGGTTCTTGTACACGGGCGCGGGCTTGAGCATCGCGGCCTCGGAGTTCGTGAACGCAGCGACCGTCGCGGCGCGGTTCAACGCAATCACCGGGTTCGTCACCTTCGAGGGGAGCCTGCGCCGAGATCTGCGTCGCACGGGACACGTCATCGTGGCTCGAGACCGCGAGACCAACGTGGCGGTGGGGCTGGGCAGCAACCTCTGGTTCGGCGACAAGGTGAATCGGCAGCGACGACGGTCGCGGGTGCGGCTGTTCTTCACCACCTCGTGGCTGAACTCGAAGTCCCTCGACCCTCGAGGCGGCTTGCGGCTCATCGAGCGCCTTTCACTGGTGGACGACACGCGACGCTTCAGTTGGTGGCCGGAGTTTGGGCATTTCATGGAGCTGGGGGTCGCGGCTCGGCAGACGATTCGGGTCGACGAGGGCCCCGCGGACCACCGCCACGATCTGGCGATCGAAGGGAGCTGGATGCAACTTTGGCGGCTGGCCCACGACCACGTGATCGCCAGCATCGTGCATGGCGAGGTGATCGTGCCCCTGGTGCGCGAGCCCGAGTTCCGGTCGCTGGCGAGGGTGGGGGGAATCGGAGGACTTTCGGGGTACACGGCCGACGAGGTGTTCGGGCTGGCCCAGGCCAGCGCGCAGCTCGAGTACCGCCACGTGTTCGTCAACGACCTCCACGCGAATCTGCTCCACGGCGCGTGGCTGCGCAGCATCGGCGGCGCCGCCTACACCGGCGTGGCGACGACGTCGCGATGCGAGTCGTACGGGGGGTGGTTCTCCGCCGAGAGCTGGTATGCCCACGTGGGCTATGGGCTCACCGCCTACCTCCAGATCCTCGGCGTGACACCCCAGCTCTTTCGCCTCGACTTCTCGGTGCCCCTGGTCCGGCGCAAGAATCAGGTCTGCCTCGGCGAGGTCCTGCCCGACTACCTGGCCGAGGTCCAGGGCATCGAGGACGCCGACCGCCTGCTGCCGCCCTTTCAGATCAACGTGCTGTTTCAGCACGCCTTCTGACGAAGAAGGAGCCCCCGCCAGGGGGCTCCTTCTAGGGGGGCCGCACCTGCCGTCGCCGGTGCGGGTGCGTTCGCGCTTGCGCTCAGTCGTAGATTCCGACGAATCCATCGGCGCCGGCGGCCTCGAGCGCGCCGTCGGGCCGGAACAGGCACTTGCTGACGGTGGCGGGTACGTCCTCGGGGGTGACGTCCGTGAACGTCTCGCCTCCGTCGGTCGACAGCACCACGATGCCGGTGTTCGAGCTCAGGGGCTGGCGTTCACCGACCACGGCGATGCGGTCGTCCTGCATGCAGACCCCGCGGGCCCAGGTCACCACGGAGGCGTCGACACCGATGAGGTCGTGCAGCGAGTGCGCCGTGTAGCCCCCGGCGTCGTACGGGTCGCTCCCGCTGACGTAGACCCGCCCGACGTTGTCGACCTGGTTCATCCCCACCGCCACGACGCGGGACTCGTCGACGGCGATGCCCCACAGCTCGCCTTTGGGGTGGTCCATCTGAACCGTGACGAAGTTGTATGGTTCGGTGTCCGTGGTGGGCGGCAAGAAGACGCGCGGAGGCTCGGCGATGGTGCTCCCGGCGCCGTAGAATTGGTCGTCGTGCACCACGAGATCGAGGAGCTGCGCGCCACCGCCGTTGAACCATCCGTAGGTGTCCGTCCAGGTGGTCGCATCGGAGCCCACCGACGGGTCGGGTCGGTACAGCATGTCGGTGCCGTTGAGCGACTCGGCGAGGGCGCTTCCGTCGGAGCGCTCGCGGTAGGTGCCGACGTGAAAGCTGGTCCCGAGCTGGTTGCCGGCAACGAGGACGGACTCGGCCGGGAACGGGGACTCGCTGGTGTCGAGGCGCAGCACCATGTCGCCGTTGTTGGCGTTGATCCCTGCGATGTACAAAGCGCCGTCGTGTCCGCGCGAGATCGAGCTCACCCGGAACTGGTGCAGCTTCCCCTCGGGCGTGACCTCGGCCTCGGCCCAACTGGGTCCGCCGTCGGCGCTGTAGAACAGGCCGTAGCCCGTCGCTCCGCTGCCGCAGCCGACCCACAGCGTTCCGTCGTCGTCGCGATGCAGGGCGTCGGTGCGGTTGGGACCGGGGCAGGGGTGCCCGTAGGTGCTCCATCGGGCCACGCCGTCGGTGTCGGTTTCAGCTTCGGTGTCCGTGCCGTCGTCGGTGCCGCTGGAGTCCAGCGTGTCCCCTTCGGTGTCGGTATCGGGGTCGTCGCCGGTGCCGGTATCGGGGTCCGCCGTGGCACTCGAGGTTCCGCCGGTCTCGGTGCCCGAGTTGGTGGCGTCGGCCGATCCGTTCTGCTCGTCGCCGTCCGCGGGGGCGGGACAACCCGGCAGCAGGACGAAGATACCGGCCAGGAGAAGAAGCGGTGCGTGTCGTGACGAAGTGTGAGGTTCGCGGTTGAGATTCATCTCGAGCTCCCGGTTCGGGTCACCCGTGGCTCCCGAAGGGGAGGGGAAGGCCCGTTCCGATCGCCCAAGAGTCGCGAGGCGCCTGATCGGATTGCGCCCGGCGGGATCGGGCCGTCGCGTGGGACGAGATCGCAGCCGGCGGCGGCGCTGGCAACGCGAGGAAGCGAAGCGACTTCGGGCGCGTTCCGAGGCTCGAGCAGCGCTGCCACGCGCGGATCCGACCTCGAGGCGGGCTTCTTGCCGGCGGCACGGCCGACGGGGCGCGTCGGGGGGAGGTGCGCTCCCTAGGGTTTGCTCGGCGTCACGTCTCGCTGGCGAGCGAGGGGGTGCCCGAATCGGTGAGGCGCCACAGGCCTCGCATCGAGCGGATCCAGAGATCGAGCCTGTCGGTGCCGGTCGCCTCTGGCCCGTGTTCCAAAGCGTCGGCGAGCTGTTGCCTGGCTTTGCGCAGGCGTGTCTTGGCGGTCCCTTGCGGCACGCCCAGCACGGTCGCGAGCTCCGCAGTCGACAGCTCCTCCCAGTAGTGGAGCTCGAGCAGGAGCTGAGATTCGACCGGCAAGCTGCGTCGCGCCCCGAGGAGCCGTCGGTCCCGCTGCTGCTCACCGAGCACGGTGGCCGGGGAGGGGCCGAGGTCGGCGATGGAGGCCACGGTGAAATCGATGTCCTCGGACCTGCGGCCGCGCAAATGCCGATAGAGCTCGTTGCGCGCGATGGTGTACAGATACGCCTTGAAGCTCGCGATCTCGGCCAGATTGTCGCGGTAGCGCACGCACGCCATCATCGTCCGCTGGATCAGGTCTTCGGCCTCGCTGTCCACCTTGTTCGCGAAGAATCGATAAAGCCCGTCGAAGTGCCGCTTGAAAAGCTCGCTGCCCGCAGCCGGATCGTCCGCGCGCCATCGCGCCAGCAGTTCGAGATCGGTCGCCATCGCGGGCGGACGATAGCAGAAGAGCACCGCGCGCGCCGACGATCGCACGCCGACGCGGGGTCGGAATGGTGCATGGCGCCGATGCCGACGTCCATCGGTTCGGGCCGATCCACCCGAACGTGGATGTTATGCTCGGCATCCCGTGCTTCCGGATGGGGACGGAGCCGAGCTGACGGCCGAGGACGTGGGCATCGTCTCGGATCTGGGGCGCATCTCCCCCGGGCGCGACGAGTTGGAGGCCGGACGGGTCTTCGCGTCGTTGCACGCCCGCCTGTTCGGCAGCACCGAGCGGGTGAAGATCGGTCGCTTCGAGGTGGTGGACCGTTTGGGCGCCGGTGCCATGGGCGTCGTCTACGCCGCCCGCGACCCCCACCTGGATCGAGAGGTCGCACTCAAGGTGCTCCGCAAGGAGCACCGCGACGGGCCCGCGGCGGCACGTCTGCTACGAGAAGCCAAGGCGTTGGCCCGCCTCCGCCATCCGCACGTCGTCACCGTGCTGGAGATCGGCACGTACGAGGACGGCCTCTTCATCGCGATGGATCGGATCAATGGGCCCACCTTGCGCGAGTGGTTGCGCGCGCCGAGGTCATGGCGGGCGGTGCTCGAGATCTTCGTCCAGGCCGCAGAAGCGTTGCAGGCCGCCCACGAGGCCGGGCTGGTGCATCGCGACTTCAAACCGGACAACGTGCTGGTCGATGCTCAGGGGCGCGCGAAGGTCGTCGACTTCGGGCTGGCCCGAGACGGCGACGAGGTCTCTTCGACCGGGCGGCCACACCTGGACACGCAGACCGACGAGGCCAGCCAAGAGCTCACGCGGACCGGTGCCCTGGTCGGAACGCCGGCGTACATGGCCCCCGAGGCCTTCGAGGGGCGAACCGATGCCCGCAGCGATCAGTTCAGCTACTGCGCATCGCTCTACGAGGCGCTCTATGGCATGCGACCGTTCAACGGCAAGAGCGTCGCGCGGATGCTGGAGGCGGTCGAGAGCGGCAACCTCGAGCGGCCCACACGGGACGTGGGCGCGCCGAGCTGGCTGCGACGCATCGTCGTCCGAGGCCTGGCGGCGGATCCCGATCGCAGGTTCGAAAACATGGCCTCGCTGCTGGCTGCCATCGAGCGGCATCGACGGCGACGGGTGAGGCTGGTGGTCGGTGGAGCGGCGCTGGGGGGCCTGGTGGCGGGGGCCCTCGCCGTCTCGGCCTCGACGGGAGCCATCGACGACCGGTGCAGATTCGCGGCGGATACGTTGGGCGAAATCTGGAACGATGCGCGCCGCGGCGAGCTGCGGGAGGCTTTTCGCTCGACGGGGATCGCCTATGCGGAGGATACGTGGGCGCGGGTGGAAAGCGAGCTGCGCGAATGGAACGACGCGTGGGCGACCATGCGGATCGACAGTTGTCGCGCGACGAGCCATGGAGCGCAGTCCGATAGTCTGCACGATCTGCGCATGGCGTGTCTGGACCGGGATCTGCAGACGATGGCGGCGCTGCTCGACCTGTTCGAGGAGGCCGACGAGACCGTCGTTTCGGGGGCGGTCGAGGCCGCGCGCGCGCTGCCCGATTTGTCGGTCTGCGCCAACGAGGCCCGGCTGCGCGCGTCCGATGCCCGCAAGCCCACCACGGAGCTCACCGAGCGCGCCGAGGCCCTCGAAGCCCAGCTCGCGGTGGCCCGCATGCGCATGCACGCGGGACAGTGGGGCGCCGCGCTGGTCGAGGCCGAGGCGAGCGCGAGCGAGGCGAGCGAGCTCGGGTTGTCGGCCGTTGCCGGGGCGGCCTACCTGCTGATGACCGAGCTTCAGGAGAAGCTCGACGACCTCGACAGCGCGGTCTCGTCGGCCAAGCAGGCCATTTGGGCCGCCGACGAGGCCCACGACGACGAGGTGCGGGCGCAGGCCAGCATCTGGCTCGCGACGCTGTACGGCAAGCTCCACGACTTTGCGATGGGGCAGGACTGGGTCCGCAGCGGTCGGGCGCTGGTGAGCCGCCTGGGGGCGCCGGCCCGGCTCGAGGCCATGCTCGCCGATCACGAGGCCACGCTCCTGCACTACGCGGGGCAGCTCGGGGCGTCGGTTCGCCGTCGACGCGAGGCGTTGGCGCTGCGTACCGAGTTCTTGCCGTGGGACGATTTGACGTTGGCCGCCACGCACCACGACCTGGCGACGACGCTGGGAGAGCTCGGTCACCTCGACGAGGCGATCGCCTCGCTCGAGCACGTGCTGGAGATCCGCACCGCGGCGCTGGGTGAGAACCATCCGTCGGTGGCCAAGACGCTCAACGGCATCGCCGGGCTTTGGACCGATCTGGGGCGGTTCGAGGAGGCGACCGAGCATCTGCACAGGGCGCTCGACATCGGGACGCGGTCGCTGGGGCCCGAGCATCCGTTCGTGGGCACGGTCCACGTCAATCTGGCCAACGTGGCGGCGCAGGGCACCAACCCGGAGGCCTCCATTCCCGACTACGAACGCGCGATTCGCATCTTCGAGATCAACGACCCCAACGACGTGCGCCTGGCGGATGCACTGGGAAACTACGGTCGCGTGCTGTGGGGGATGGGGCGATATCCCGAGGCCCTCGTGGTCCTCGAGCGGGCGCTGGTGCTCGAAGAACGGGTGCGCGGAGCCGAGCACGTGGCTCTCATGTACGTGCTCAACACCCTGGGGCAGACCCTGACGGCGCTCGAACGCTACGACGAGGCTCGAGCGTCCCTCGAGCGGGGCCTGGCGGTCGCAACGGCCGAGCTCGGTGAGGAGCACGTCATGGTGGCCTTGCTCCTTTTCAGCCTGGCCGAGGCGCACCTCGCCAGCGGGCAGCCCACCCGGGCGGTGCCGGTGTTGGAGCGTGCGTTGGTCATTCACGAGCGGATCACGACGCGTCCGGGGTTGCGAGGCCAGGTCGCGTTCGCGCTCGCCGGAGCGCTGTGGAGCACCGGCGAGCGCCGGCGAGCCGTCTCCCTGGCGCGCTCCGCCTACGAGGACTTCGCTCGCGATCGCGACCAGGAGCCCCGGATGCGCGAAGTCGAGCAGTGGCTGGAGGCGCGGGGAGAATCGATCGTCGAAGCGCAATCCGATCGGTGACCCACCGACTCTTGGGGGGTGAGGACCGGGAAAGAGCAGCCCGGAGAAAGGCACCCCCGATGTTCAAGAAGCTGATTTTCTGCGCGTCGCTTTGTGGTCTCGGCACCGTCGCCATGCCCTCGGAGGCCCACGCTGGCACCTGTGGCTCGGTCGCGTCCGTCACCTCGGACCTGTTCGGAAAGTACAACTCGCTGGCCTCGAACCTCCCGTACGCCGACAAGATCGATCAGATGATCAAGTTCTGGAACTCGATGGCGGGCAACAGTTGGGCCAAGATCGGTCCTCGCCGCCTCGACTTCGGGAAGACGCTGAACGGTACGGTGACCGGGCCGACCAGCCGTGTGTTCATCGCGGCCGCCCCGTCGGACAAGAAGCACGTCGACATCGTACTCAAGAAGCTGGACGGAAAGGCCAAGACCAGCATCACGGTGTGCAAGGTCGACGCGAACGGAAACCAGCAGAAGGCCTGGGACTTCACCGTGGCCAGCGGAAAGGGCAGCATGACCTTCTCCAAGACGATCACGGGTGCCGTGGGCA
>CAZYSW010000311.1:6230-7207 GCA_964650105.1 uncultured Nannocystaceae bacterium | reverse complement strand
TCGCCGAGGGGCGTCGCTTCGTGGTGGGCGGATAGCGCTCCGCGAGAGCGATCGGGCGAATGGCGCGGGTGGGGCTCGCCACGGCGTCCGATGGGGCGGTCCGCTCCTCGACCCTTCCTCTGGAGAGGCGACAGTGGCGGTCAGCGGCCGCTGGGGTCGATGGCGAGGTCCTGCGCGTAGGTCGTGTTCGCGTCCTGCCGGCTTCCGGAGAGGCGGTGCGGGTAGCCGATGTCGTGGAGGATCCGCGTCGCCGCGCGGTAGCTCTCCGGGTCCGAGAAGACGAGCTTGAACTCGTCGTAGTCGATGTCGGCGATGAGGGCCTCGTAGGCGCTCTTGACCCCTGCGAGCTCCGGCCGGTCGATCAGCTCGTTGTGCAGGTGGTGCGAACGCTCGATGATCCTCGCCAGGAACAAGAACTCCTTCCCGAGCGGCGGGCGCGTGGCGTCGTAGGCATAGCCGGCCGTGCCGATCGCGGCGGCGATGATGCCGAGGACCACGCCGACCGGTTGGGCGTAGGGCACCGAGAGGAACGCCCCCGCCGCGGCGGCGACGCCCGAGGCCATCGCGAATCCCGCCACGGCCATGCTGCGGGCGTCGTTGGCCTCGTAGGCCTCCATCAGGTCGCTGTAGCCCTTGGCGATCGCGATGACCGCGAAGAAGCCGTTCACCGGACGCTCCAGCGCGCTGATGAGCCGATCGAGGTTCTGGAACGCCGTGTTCATCTGCGACACCGTGAACACGTGGCGCGAAGCGAGCGAGTAGATGCTCGTCGCCGCCCCGATGCCGGCCTCAGCGAGATCGAGACGTTCATCGGCGGTGATCTGCCCATCACTCGTGGCGCTCGCGATGACGTAGGCGAGCTGCATCGTGGCGCAGGCGGTCACCGCCACGTTCAACGCTGGCCGCGTCTGGAAGTGCTTGCCGAGGGCCTCGAGCGCAGAGTCCCGCCCGCCGAGATGCGGGTTCTGCAGGGCGTT
>CAZYSW010000311.1:0-6220 GCA_964650105.1 uncultured Nannocystaceae bacterium | reverse complement strand
GAGCCTCGGCGTTGGGAATGTCGGCGAGCATGGCGTGCTCGAGGCGGTTCAAGGTGCGCGCGCTCAACACCCGAGGGTTCCCCCGAAGGGTGCGATCCGACGTGACGCGGATCACCGCCGACTTCGCGATGCCCATCATGAGGGCGTCGCCGTAGCCGACGTTTCCGAAGGCGTTGGCGAAGATCCCCGACATCGCGACGGCCACGCCGACGACGCCGCCGTCATCGTCCTCGCGAGCTTCCTGGAGCGCCTGTCGGAAGCGCACGTTCGTCAGCTCCTCCTGCCGCTCGCTCCGTGACTCGGCCCGGAGGCGCGCGTGCTGGCGGGCGATCCGCGCGATGACCCCCTGCCCGACGACCAGCCCGTCGAAGGCCAGGCCCCCCGCACCGCGCCGCAAATTGCCGCCCGAGCCGGAGGCGAACCTCACGGTCTCCGAGAGGTCCTGGATGGCGTGGGACACCGACCCGATGATGAGGCGCGCATAGGTGTGTTTGATCTGCGCCCCGATGGCCGGATCGTCGGCGAAGTTGGCGATCGCGTCCCGCGTTTCGGCGCTCCCCAGGACGCGAAGCAGGGCGGTGGCGGTGTTCTCCATCCCCCGCAGCAGCGCCGAGTGGGTATAGCGCATGGGATCCTCGAACAGGTCTCGAAGCCCGTTCAGACGATTCTGCAGCGTCTCGGCAGCGGCGCGCACCCGCTGACGGCTCTCCGGGTCGCTTCGGTCCGGCACGGCCGTCGGCCCACGAATGATGCGCCGCGTGCTCCCGTGGTCCCCATGGAGATGCCCCAGGACGCTGATCGTCCGCAACGCGCAGACGAACCGAAGCGCCTTCTCCGAGGCGTCGGGTCGCGCACGGACGAGCCGCTTGAGCTGCAAGCCGAGCGTTCCCCGGCAGGCCACGATGAGGTCGTGCACGGGCCGGTGTTCGGCGGGCAGAATGAAGAGCGGGTTGCCGAAATACGACACCGTCCCCGCGCGGTCCGTTTGGGGCGTGTCGTCGCGAGGGAAGGCCACGCCGCGGACCCAGCTCTGTGGGATGTCGACCTGTTCGCGTCCCGTCACCGGTCCGGAAGCCACGAATGCGCGTCCCATGATCTCGTCTCCTCCACCTATGAAGCGTCACGCACCATGGCGTTCACGGATCGCGGTGCGTGTCGCGTCGTCGAGCTCACCCGTCGCGTCGAGCCCCGCTTCCTCCTGGAAGTGGCGGACGGCGTCGGCGAGATCCTGTCGTCTCTGGTCGGGGGTCTGACGCCGCGCCAGGCGCGGTCCCATCATCTCGTCGTTGGGCAGGTATCCCAGGTTGAACAGGCGCGTGCGAATGCCATCGTCGTCGTCCTCGGGGTTGAGGTCGCCGAGCCGGACGCGCGTCGTCGTGCCCTGGTCCGGGAAGTGGAGGAACACCTGGCGGGCATGCGCGGGCACCTCGACCTCGATGACCCCATCGCCGTCGGCGGTCCCGGTGATCACCTCGCGAAGCCCGTGTACCTCGTAGGGCTCGCCTCCCCGCGGACGACTGCCACCGGCCGCGAGCTGCACGCGAACGAGGAGGTACTCGACATCGGCCACGTACTCGTTGGTGGTCTTCGCGGTCACCGCGAGGTCCTCTTGTTCGGCCTCGGGCACGAAGATGACGTCTCCGGGCGCGAGCACCTGGGGGCTGTGCCGCCGCTCTCGGAGCTCTCGGTTCTCGTCGGCGTTCCAGACCTCGTCGGGGTCGAACCCGAGCCTCGCGGCGATACCGCGGAGGTCTTCTCCACGGCCGATGATGTAGGCCTTCATGAGCCCCCTCGTGGGTTGCGCAAGCCCGGAAAGACGATGACGGCGTCTTCCTCCAGGCTGAGCACCGCGCGCCCCTGGGCATCCACGGTGCCGCCGATCTCGGATCCGTCGGGGCGAATGATCCGGAACGGATGGTTGGGAATGGGCTCGCCGCGCTGGTCCTTGAGGACGATGGTGGTCGGCTCCACGGTCCGGTCCTCCGCCGGCGCGTCGCCGCTGGCGGGTGAGTTGAGGAGCACCTTCGAGCCCTGGATGCTCGCCTCGGAGGTCAGGCCCACGGTGGCGCCGGAGCTGCTGGTGATGACCTCGTTGGCCTTGATGATGATCTGGTCGTCGGAGGTGAGCACGGAGCTCTCGCGCCCGAGATGGAGCCGACCTCCCCCGCTCTCGAGGAGGATGTCGGGCGACGTGATGTAGATCTGGTCGGGAGAGAGATGGATGGAGCTGTTGCCGCATTGGAGGACCAGTCCGCCGTCGGCGACGATGCCGCCTTGCTGGCTCGCGGCGAGGTTGAAATCGCCCTCGGCGCGCACCGCGAAGGCTCGCGCGCCGTCGCCTCCCCCAATGACCTGGACGAGGTTGCCCTTGACGCGTTGGACCACGTCGCCATCGGCCGTGAGGGTGGCCATGCCCCGCACGAACGTGCTGCTACTGCCCGCGACCTCCAAGGTTCGGCTCCCCTCGACGCGTTCCATCGACGACCCCAACGTGGTGCGGACACGGCTGCCCTCGACCGTGAGGCTGTCGCGTGACGCGACGTCGGTCTCCCGTCCGGCCCTCAGGCGCGTGTGGAGCGTGCCGCCGATCTCGACGTGGCGGTCTCCGCGCACGGTCTCGCGGTCGTCACGGTCGACCGTGAGCGCGCGCTCGCCCCCGGCGGTGACGACCAGATCGCGTTGAGCCGCGAGCCGTAGGACCTCGCGACCCAGCGTATCGTCGAACGACAGCTCGCTCCCTCCGTCGCCGCCGGGGGTCGATTGCGTACGAATGCCGCTCACGGCCTTGTGGCGGGGCAAGGCGAAGGGTGGGGGCGAGACCGCATTGTAGACGCTACCGAGCACGATGGGCCGATCGGGATCGCCTCCGTCGAAGCCGACCACCACCTCCGAGCCGACCCGCGGGATGAACTGCGTTCCGTATCCGGCATTGGCCCAGCTCTGCATCGTGCGTATGCGGCAGGTGGCGTGGGGCGAGGCCGAGGAGCGGCGATCCCAGTGGAAGCGCACGCAGATCTGACCTCGCTCGTCGGTGTCGATCTCCGAGGTGCCGACCACCGTGGCCGTCTGGCACACCTGCACGAAGCGGCGCGGCGGCCGGGCGGGGACGTAGTGGACGTCTGCCGGCACACAGACCAGGCGATTGCGGTAGTTGTTCTGCTCCGACGCTTCGGCGGTGGAGGCATCGAGGGTGGCCTCGTGCTCGAGGGACACCACGACCTGCTCGTGGCTCAGGGAAGGCAGCGGATGGTCGACGAGGTGGAAGCGATGACCGGCCGCCAACCACGGGCACAGGGTCGTGCCCCGCGCGATGGCGCCGTCGCGCTTCGCAGCCGCGAGCATGCGTTTCGGCTCCTCTTTGTCGTGGTCCCAATCGGGGAAGAGGAAGTGACCCTGGTGCTCGTAGATCTCCGCCCCCAACCCGTGGGATCCGTCGGCGAGCGCGTTGCGCGCGAAGCCGAGACCCTGATCGACCAGGCCGCCGGCCGGCCCTCCGAGAGCCTGGGCGAGATCGCCGGCGGCCCCGAGGCCCTGCTGGGCGAGCTGGCTCGGGTCGAGGTGACCATCGAGGAGATCGCCGATGAGATCGGCGATGCCGCCCTCCTCGCGCTCGTGCGCGCTGAGGACGGCTTGGGGTCGGTCGGGGTCGTAGATTCGATAGGTGGTCGCGAGGCTGTGGAGCTTCCGCTGCTTCGTCAGCTCCAAGACGGTGTCACCGTGGGTGGGCGCCATGCCGAGACGGGGCCGATAAGAGAGCTCGCGGCTCTGGCCCGACGACAGCTCGCGCCCGAGGGCATCCTGGGCTGCTCCGAACAACGCGCCACCGACCTCGCCGAGCGGCGCGCTCACCTGGCCGAGCGCCTCGGTCGCCTGGTCGACCGCGGCTCCGATCGCCCGCTGCCCGATCTGCCGCGCGTGCTGCGCGAGTTGTTCCGTCCAGTCGGCGCCCCCCTCGACGGGGACCGGCGGGTAGAACGTGGGCGCGTCGGAGAACACCATGACCTCGCGAAGCCCTCCGGCCCAGCCGATGATGCCGCCGAACATGCCCGCCAGGCCCGCGGTCGGGTCCGTTCCGCCGAGCGCGCCGGCGACGGCCCCGATCCCGGCGTCGACGATCTGTCCGATCGCCGACGCAGCGGCCGCGGACTCGTCGCGTGGCTGCTCGAAGTGGAAGTGGAGGCCGGCCTCGGCGGCCAAGCGCATCACGAACCCGAGATCGGTCTCCTCGTACTGCGTGCAGTAGGCGCGCCGCGGGAGCGTGCGCGACACGAGCCAGCGGGATGGGATCGCGTGCAGCGCGAGCACCTCACGGATCACCTCGTCGATCGCCTTGGCCTGGAAGATCCGCGAGCTCTTCCGAAGGCTCATCAGCCAGGCCCGGGGCACCAGCCGAATCGTGTACAGGAGCCAGGCGCCGTTCGCGTCTCGGCTCCGCTCCTCGAACCGAAGCGACGCCACGACGCCGTGGAAGACGCGCGCGTCGGGCTCGGCCGACCACTCGAGGTGCGCGGCGCGTCCGAGGGCCGGCAGGATCTGGTCCTCCTCCAGGCGGCAGCGGAGCCGCACCTCGAAGTCGTAGAGCTCGTTGAGCGCCTCCCGCCCACGGAATCGCTCTACGACGAAGGTGTCGTCGGGGAACGAGTCGACCCGAAGACGGACGCTCAGCAGCTCGGCCATCTTCGGCGATCTTCGGTCGGCGGCGGGCGCCGATCAACACCCCTCGGGAGGGCTCCGCGACCCGTCGTTTCGGAGCGACGCTACGCCTGGGTCGGTTGGCGCGCCTCCACGCTCCGGTCGCGCTCGCTCAGCACCTCGGCACCGGCGAGAGGCAGCCGCGACCGAGCGCGTCCGCCCACGCGGCCATTTTTCGTTGGTGGTGACCTGCGTGGTGGATAGCATGGAGGCGGATCCTTTCTGGCCTTTGGCCTCGAGCCCGAGGTCGGGCGCAGCGTTCGGCGTGGCGGAACGTCGACAAGGCGCTGCGTCTCCTGCTTCCCCAGCATCGGAGCGAGACGATGTCCGAACGCACCCCGCGCGCACGCGTCGCCCTGGCGGCGCTCTTCCTCACCGCTTGTGCCATGCAGCCCGTCGACGAGGTCGACGACGACGGCCGGGGCGGGGCCCCCGCGACGACCAGCGCGGGCGGCGACGCCATGGGAGGCGGCGGCGCGGGAGGGGCTCCGCCGGGCCCCTGCGGCACCGACTGCTCGACGATTCAAGCGCCGCAGTGCCACAAGGCGGTCTGCAACGAGGGCATGCATCCCGGCCCCGTCGGCTCCTGCGTCGTGGTGCCCGACGACGACGGCGTGAGCTGCGACGACGGTCAGTTCTGTACGACGAACGACACCTGCCAGGCGGGCGCCTGCGTAGGGGGACCGCCCAACGACTGCGGGATGGATCCGGACGCCTGCGAGGAGGTGGTCTGCGACGAGGCCGTCGACGCCTGCACCACCGCGCCGCTTCCGAACGGCACCGCCTGCGTCAGCGACGACCTGTGCCTCCTCGGCGCGACCTGCACGAACGGCCTCTGTGCCGGAGGCACCGAGAAGGACTGCTTCTTCGCGCCGGTCCCGAACGAGTGCCACGCCGCGGTCTGTGACCCCGACTCCGGCATGTGTGAGCCCGTCCCCGCCAACGATGGGATGGGCTGCACCGACGTCAACGACCTGTGCACGATCGACAAGACCTGCAACGCCGGGGCGTGCACAGGAGGCATCCCGAAGGACTGCTCGCAGCTCACGGTGGGCTGCGACCTCGGCGTCTGCGACACCGGCACCGGCCAGTGCATGGCGCAGTCGGTCGGCGACGGGCAGCTCTGCGACGATCTCGACGCCTGCACCTCGGGCGAGATCTGCACCGCCGGCACCTGCGGCGGGGGCAGCCCGGTCACCACCTGCTCGCTCACCAGCGACGGCTGCTGCCCCGCGAACTGCACCGAGGTCAACGACTACGACTGCAACTGCTTCCCCGGCAGCATCACGACCACCTTCGCCGCCGGCAACAGCCAGAGCGGCAACATGTTCGACGTCGTGGCCCTGAAGAGCGTCGAGATCCAGGGTGTGTCGGTGCACATGACGTCGGGCACGGCCACGATCGAGGTGTACTACCGACCCGGATCCTACGTGGGGTTCGAGAACTCGTCGGCGGGGTGGACCCTGGCCGGCACCGCCGCCAACGTCGTGGCCGCCGGGAGCGGCCAACCCACCCCGGTCCCGCACAA
>CAZYSW010000310.1:0-7217 GCA_964650105.1 uncultured Nannocystaceae bacterium | reverse complement strand
ACCGTTTCGGCCATGCGCACGCTTCGCCGCCGTCGTCGATCGTCGTCTCGAACCGCTGTAGGGGGCATGGCCCTCGCGCTCGGAGCCGCAGCGCTGGGGTGGAGCTCCACCGCCGAGGCCAAGCCGCCCGGCCCCGGTGCTCAGGATGCGCGGTTTCGGTTCCACGGAGAGACCGACTTCTTGGGCTTCACGCACATCAACCCCGACGGCGCGGGTGACAGCTTCAACATGGTCGGCTTCGGGTTCGGACGCCCCACGCTCATCGACTCCGGTCCGATCTTCATCAATGCCCGGCCGACGTGGAGCCTGGGCTTCGGCTACGTGTTCCACCCGGTTTCGGCGTTCTCCGGCAACGTCGGGGCGCGGTTCGCCTTCGTGGTCGACGGGGTCGGCAACGACAATCCCGACGACGACGTCTGGACGACGCTGGTCGGAGGCAACTTCGTGCCCTATTTCCGGTTCATCTTCTTGCCGGGCCGGACGTTCCGACCCTATGCGGAGATTCGCTTCGGGCTCGGGGGTTCCTCGCGGATCGTCAACGACCGCGACGCGGACGCAAAGGTGACCACCTCGTCGATCTACCCCGCGGTCGGTGCGGCCGGCGGTGTCCACATCTTCATCATCGACGCCTTCTCGTTCGACGTCGGCGGATCGCTCGACTACTACGCCCCCCACGGACGCACCCATGTCGACCCGGAACCCCCCGGCGCACCCGATCCCGAATGGGAGAAGGCGGCCGACGTGCTCAACATCGCCATTCAGGCTGGGTTCTCGGTCTGGTTCGGCTGATCGCCGGCCGGATTCGTCATGCCTCGAGGTCTTCGTTGCACACCGCGACGTCCGGCGTGGTGATCCGTTCACACGTGCACGCCGCGGTGGTCGGATCGCACATCCTGGCGCAGCGCGCCTCCCCTTCGGGGGTGTGGACGCACAGAGACCCGGCGCCACAGTCCCCGGCATCGTGGCAGATCCCCCCCGGGAGCGCGGGACCATCGAGGTCGCAACGCCACGACGGCTCGACCTCGTCGCCCCGGACGTAAGCTCGGCAGGTCATGCCCTCGGGGCAGTTCCCGCGCTCGGGCGTGCAGGGGCATCCCTCGCCCCACACGCACGGATGCCACCCACGTCGCAAGGCCAACGAGCGTCGCATCAAGAGCGCCTGCTCCACGGTGAACAGCGAGCGGCAATCGGGGTAGTACGCCATGACGTTGCGCGGATCGGGCCGGTCCCCGGTTTCGCAGTGGATTTGACAGGCGTCGTCCACGTCACACCGCTCGGGGCCCGGATCCAGCGGCGTGTCGCACACGCCGTCGGGATCGTCGGCGCACGCATCCTCGCAGGCGGGCGCCTCGGCCAGCGTTCGGTCGGATCGAGCCGCCACGCTTCGCACCGGCGGCGGCGCTTCGTGGGTGTGGCAAAGCCCCAGGAAGTGGCCCATCTCGTGAGCCAGGGTGGTCGGCCATCGCCGCTTGGCGACGGCGACGATGCCCACCGGCGGCTGACGCCCCCACAATCGCCGCTGTCCGCCGCAGACACCGTTGGGCACCGTCGACAGCCCCGGCCTGGCGACCTCCTCGACGATCACCGTGTCGGTGAACAACACGGGCACGTAAAACGACGCTCGCCGCAATGCGGCCAGGCCTCCGTCGGGACCCAGGATCCCGCTGGCGAGGGCCTGGTCGAGTTCGGCGTCGTCGAGCTCGAGCCACGCGGGCTCGTCGACCCGCACGATCTCGGCGAGGGAAAACTGCAGCCCATAGCCGTCGTCACGGGAAAACGCCGAGTTGAGCTCGTCGATGGCGTCGCGAATGTCGGCGTCGGTGTAGCTGCTCTCGTGGCCGTCGACGACCACGAGCGCGACCACGTCCACGGGCTCGCACTCGACGTTCTCGTCCACGAAGCCATCGCCGTCGTTGTCGATTCCGTCGCAGATCTCCTCGGAGGGCTCGGGCGGACAACCGCAGGGTCCGCAGTCGTCGTCGATTCGCGGCGGCGCAAACAGGCACTGCGGGGCCGTGCCGCCGCGGCCGGGCGCACAGATCCCTCCGACCGCGCGGCAATCGAACGGCGACCAGCGTCCGTCGACGCAGGTCCGCAGCACCGTCCGGTCGCACACGGTCATGCCGGGGGTGTCGCAGTCGTCGGGCGTCGGCGAACGGCAGGTGGGCCCCTCATTGGTCATCACGCAGCGACGACCACGAGACGCGCAGTCGACCTCGACGACCCGACCGACCTGGCAGATCCGGGCCGTCTCGCCGTCGCAGCGCCCCAGCGCGGTGACCTCACCGCAGCCGCCCGGAGAGTCTTCCTCGCACGCCCCCGCCTCGCAGCGACGGTGCCCGCAGTCTTGCGCCGGGGCGTACACCTCTCCGCAGCCATCGACCCACCACACGTCCCCGTCGACGCAGGTCGTGTCGGCCTGGGGCGCGCACCCGGGCGCGGGCTCGACCTCGGCCGGCGCGCCCTCCCGTGGGGCGCGGGACGGCTGCCACCGCCAGATCCAGGACCCGAGCAACCCCGCGACGACCATCACCGCGAGCGATCGCCAGCCGAACCGCCACACCCGCCGCAACGCCGCTTTCGGGGAAGGCACGGCGCGATGGTAGACCGACCCCCCGCCGATGAGCCCCCATGCCCGCCATGGGTTCGAGACGCCATGCCGCGACGCCGCGTACGGGATGTCGCGCCACGACGAGCTCCGACCGCGCGCTCGACACCGTGCCGCGCGGTGACCCGGTGCTCGGGCGCCGCGAACGCATGGCCGTGGCCTCGCGCACCTCGGCTTCGATCCGCGCGACGGCGATGCCCTCCACCGTTCGCCTCGGCTCCCCGCTCGACGAAGCCAGACACACCGCCCTTTTTTCCGATCCCCTCCGCGGATCCGATCGTCGTCGACGGGGTCGTTTCGACCGGCGACGAGGTCGACGTCGAGTGCTGTAGATCACAGCGTCGTGAGATCGGGGGCTCTTCGGCTTTCTCCGGCCACGCAGCCGTGCGAACAACAGCGCGCACGCGGGCCCGCGCTCGGGCTCCGTTCCACGGCCTTGCCTTGCCATGGCGGGTCGTAGACTGTCGTTCGAGGTTGACCCCGTGACCTTCATCTTCGACCCCGACGAGCTCCATGGAGTCGTGAAGTCCGTCATCGGGCAGCCGATGGAGAGCCTCCTCCCTCGCCTGGTCGGTGAGCTCGCGCAGCGCTACCGCGGCCACGTGAACGAGGATCTGCGGTGGGTGTTGAACAACGCCGGAGGCGCCATGGGAGCCATGACGTTCTTGCACGGCTCGCTCACCGAGTACCTGATCATCTTCGGCACACCCATCGGCACCGAGGGACACACCGGGCGCTTTCTGGCCGACGACTACTTCTTCATCCTCGAAGGAGAGCAGTGGACGTACTCGCCCGGGCAACTCCGCCGCGACGTGTTCCGCCCCGGGGACGTCAACCACATGCCTCGAGGGACAGCGCGTGGATATCGGATCCCCGAGCACTGCTGGGCCCTCGAGTACGCGCGCGGCATCATCCCCTCGATGATCCCCTTCGGGTTCGCCGACATGGTGGTCAGCACCCTCGATCTCCCCAACATCTGGAAGACCCTGCGCCTGTACGGCGCTTCGTGCTTGCGAGAGCTTCGTCAGGGCAAGATCTGACGCGTCGTTCGAGCCCGACGGGAGCTCTCAGGCGATCGGGATCTCGATGACCGTGTCGCCGTCGCTGCGGTGAACGACGAGCTGAGCGGAGATCGACGTGGCGAGGGCGATCCACGCCTCCTCGTCGCTGCGGGGGCGAATCTGGATCCACTGTACACCTCGCTCGCGGGCAGCCGCGACCAGGGCCGAAAGCAGCATGTGACCGATGCCGCGACGACGGCGATCGGAGGCGACGATCATCGACAGCTCCGCGCCCGGGCGCTCGGGGGCACGGACCCACCACCCCAGCCCGACGACGCGGTCCTCCCGATTTCGCGTGGGCTCGGTCACCGCCAACGCGACCCGCTCGAGGCCTTCGGCGCCCGGGAGATAGCGTGGGATCGGTCGCGCCGAACGGGCGCCCTCTCGACCGGGGACCGGCATGTACATGAGCAGATCGACCGCTTCGTGATCCCGCACCGGACGGAGCTGGAAACCACGGGGTCGCACCGGACGACAGCGCAACCACGGCGTGTCGGAACCAGGTCCGAAAAAGAGCGGTTCGTCCCGGGTGGCGCTGGCGTCGCTGGGCGGCATGGCGTTGGTCGATGGTAGCCGACGCACGCACGACGACCTGCGACAAACATGCGACGAAACGACTCGGTCGCCGAGGCGGGCGCCGGGTCTGCGGTCGTCCGGATCGCACGATCTGCGCTGGCGTGCCGGCCGGTCGTGGGTAGTCTGAAGACGCTCGAAAGGACGAACCGAGAGGCGCATGGACGAGGCACAGCTCGTGAAGCAGGTGACGCGGGCGACGGGCAACGTCGATGGGAACGTCGTACGAACGGCGATCCTCGAGGTCGTGCGGAATCTCGGTGCTCACCTGCCGCCGGCTTTGTCGGGTCGCGCCGCCGAGCGGCTCCCCGCGGCTTTCGGATCCGCGCTCGGGTCGAGCGCGGCCACGGTCGGCCGGTCGGTCGAGACGATGTACGACCGCGTCGGAGAGACCACGGGGCTGCGGATGCCCAAGGCGTTGGAGCTCGCGCAAGCCGCCGTCCGCGTGCTCGCGCGCGCCTTCGGACCGACGCTGTGCGCGGAGATCGGCGAGGCTCTGCCTGCCGACTGGTCGGCCTTGCTCACCGCGCCCGAGCCGGTCGTCGGGGCGCGGCCTCGGGTGCGCGCGGTCGCAGCCCCCGAGGCGCCCGTCCACACCCGCCAGACGCTCGCCTCGGGACGACCCGGCAGCCTCCGTCCGCTCGCATCGTCGCGCCCGGCCGAGGCGCATCGCCACTCCATCGCAGCCCACGACGATCCTCACGGCGAGACCAAGCTCGCCTCCGCGCCGGGAACCCGAAGGGATCGACGGGAGGACACGCTGGCCCGTGGTCGACCGGGCAGCGAGCATCCGCTTTCGGAAGCCGACGACGGATCGTGAGGAGGGGCCCCCCTGCACGAGCGGATCACGTTCGCTCGGAGGGCACGGTGACCACGGGGCACGGCGCCAGGGCCGAGGTCGTGCTGGCCACGCTGGACACGAAGAAGCGCTCGCGAAGGCCCAGGCGCCGCGAGCCGCAGACGAGCAGTGGAGCGCCGTGCTCCTCGGCGACGCGGACGAGGGTCTCGACCAATTCCCCGTGCGCCAAGAGGCGACGGTGACCTTCCAACCCGTGCTCGGAAGCCCAGGCGGACAGCGCATCCGTGCGCTCGCGCTCCAGGTCCTCGCGCGGCCGCGCCTGCACGCCCGCGCGGAGATATGCGGTATGGGGCTCGCTGGGCGTGGGCATGACGTGCACGAGCAACAGGTCCAGACCCGCACGCCGGGCCAGGCCGTCCGCGAACGCGGCAGCACCGGCGGACGCGGGCGTGAGATCCGTGGCCACCACGATGGGCCCCGGACCGATCGGCCGCACCGGCGTGGCCTCGGGCGGCGCGACGACGATGGGCGCCGGCAACTGTCGAAGGATGCGCCGCGCCACACGACCCAGACGAACGAAGCTCGAGGGTGTGCCGCGACGGCCCACGATGGTCAGGTCCGCGCGATGCCGCTGCATGGTGTCGGCCAGGGCCTGATCGGCGCTGGGCGCCTCGAGGACCTCCGCGCGCACGCCCTCCAGGCTCGCCGCCGTCAGGGCGCGGCGGAGCTCCGCCAAGAGTGCGTCCGGCAGCGTCCCGGGCCCGAAGGGGCGCACCGCCGACCACAGATGGTCGGTCTCGATCACGTGGACGACGAGCAGGTCCTCGGGGCGCGACAAGCCCCGCTCGACGAACCACCGTGCCAGGCGCAGACAGCCGCTGCTTCCGGGGGTGAGGTCGAGCCCGATCGAGATCCGCATGCCGCTGTCCTTTGCGCCGTTCGAAGTCCAGCGTGCGGGGTTCCACGCGGCTCGGCAAGCCCTGCCAATGAGATTCGCAACGTTTGCGCGGAACGATCCCCGACCGGTCAGCGCGCGGCGAGGACGGGGGCCGGCGAGGTCCGGGCGACCTTCTCGGCCACGCTGCCCACGAGGAAATGCCGAAACCCACTGAGACCTCGCGTCCCCATCACCACCAGCACGCCGTCGCGTCGACGGCAGTGCTCGACGATGGTCGGGGCGGGATCGCCCTCGAGAACGGTGATCTCGTCGACCGGGCCGTCGGCCCACCTCTCGAGCTCCGCGCGAACGCGGTCCTCGAGGGTCGGGTCGAGCTCGAAAGGGGTGGGCACCGCCCTGCCGTACAAGCGGGGCCGCGAGGGGACGGCCACCACGTGCAGGAGATCGATGGGCGAGCCGGCTCGACCGATGGTCCGCGCGGCCATGAGTGCGCGGCGAGACGGGTCGGAGAAGTCCACGGGGACGATCACGCGCCCGCGGGTGGCCGGCCAATCGCCGACCGAATCAGGCCGACAAACGAGCACGTTGCAGCGCGCGTGTCGGATCAGGTGCTCGGCGAGGGTGCCCAAGAGCAGCCCTCCCCCGTGGGTCCCGACGACGACCAGATCGGGCGACACCTCGTGGAGCTCCGCCATGACGGCCGGATAGGTGGCGACGTCCCTTCGCGTGGAGAACCTGACGGGCGGGCGGGTCCCCGCCGCGTCGGTACGGGGCCAGCCATCCATGATCCCGGCGATGAGCGACTCGAGCTCGATGCGCTTGCGCTCCAGCCTGGCGGGGTCTTCTTCGTGCAGCAACACGACGTGCAGGACGTGCAGGTGGGCTCCGTGGAGCATGCACAGCGCCACCGCGCGTCGAATGGCCGCCTCGGCGGCGTCCGAGAAGTCGGTCGGAACGAAGATGCGCTCGGGCTTCACGGGAAGTCGTTCCTCACTCGATCGCGATGTGCGGCGGAGTCTTTTCCAGGATGTGCTCGACCGCCTCACGCAGCGCGCGTGCCGACGGCGCCGAGGCGGCGCGGAAGCGGAGCGTGCCTCGTCCGAGCTCGGGCTCCACGTGCGGCGGTGCGGTGCGAGGAATGCAGAGCATGTCGAGCAGGCGGTTCCGGACGTTGCGGGTGGCCTCCGACCACACGATGCGATCCTCGACGCCGGGGCGGCCGTGGATGAGGACGTAGATCCCGGGGCCGTCCGGAGCGCTCGCCGCCCCCTCCTGCGT
>CAZYSW010000309.1:0-7243 GCA_964650105.1 uncultured Nannocystaceae bacterium | reverse complement strand
GGCCCAGGCGTCACCGCGCGCCCACGCCACGGCGCCCAGCAAGAAGGGGCCGGCGAGGGGGATGCGCTCGGGGTCGTCGCGCAGGCGGAGCAGAGCCGCTGCCGCGCCGGCGAGCAGCATCGCGGCGACGTTCTCGCTGAGCGCGGTGCGGTGCACCCAGATCGCCAGCGGCGAGATCGCCAGCATGACGGGCGCGAGCCAGGGCCAGGGGCCCAACGTCCACAGGCGCCGCGCGGCTGCGAACAGAGCCACCAGGGTGAGGGCAGCCTCCAGCAGCACGACGTCGGTGACCCGCCGTGCACCGAGCACCATCCCGGCGCAGGCCATCAGCATGGGATGAAGGTGCAGAAACTGGGGAACGACGAGGCCGCGATCGCGATCGGCCAAATACCACCCGGGTCGATACGCCGCCTCGTACAGCCCGGCGTGCCGGCTCACGCCGCGCTTGGGGTACAGGCCCGCGATGTCGGCCGGGCCAGCCCGCGCGTCGGTCGACTCCAGCCCGGCGAGCACGCGATCGTGCATCGTCAAGGCGCCGGTCTGCAGGGTGTGCCGCGCTCGAAGGGTGTAGGTGCCCTGGTCGCGCCCCGCGAGCGCATGGTCACCGACCGGCCAACGCACGGCCATCGCACCGAGCACGAGACCGGCGAGGAGGGCGAGCTGCAGGCGCGTGGGGCCCCGGTCGTCGGCCACCGGGGCTTGCGTGCGTCGAGGCCAGGCCGCGACGGCGCACGGGAGGGCCATCACGATCATGCCCGTGGGGTCGAACCAGCCACAAGCAGCCAGCAGCGTGGCGGCGAGCCCCACGATGGTCATCGCGATCGGCCCGCCGATCGCGATGGCGTCCAGCCACGATGCGCCGTGGGCACGCAAGCGCAGCACCACGCTCACCGCCACCGCGGCCATGGCGAGGCCTGCAGCGATGGCCATGCGCCCGAGCATACGTCGGGCGAAAGCCGACCGGTCGTCGCCGTGATCGATCTCCGCCGCTTTCGACCGGCGGGGCCCTTCGGAGATTGCGGACCGCGCGCCAACCCCTGGCCGCCGTGCACGGGGATGCACCCCGACGGGGCCGGATACCTCACGCTCGGCGGGCGTCTGGAGCCCCGATGCCAGGATCTCCGTTCGGTCCGGCGGCGGATTGCGGTAGGGTCCGGGCTGGGTTCGAGGACGGTCTCGCGCCCGCCACAACCCCGGAGGCACGAGGAACGACAATGGTCACGTACATGGACGGCAAGTGGGTCGATGACGCCGACGCGACGGTGAGCGTTCGTTCGCGCGCCCTCAACTACGGCATGGGGTGCTTCGGCGGCATCCGCGGCTACCTGGCCGACGACGGCAAGGAGGTGTTCGTCTTTCGCCTCGACGCCCACGTCACGCGGCTGCAGCACTCCGCGAAGATCCTCTATCTGCGGCTGGCGGGGGGGCACGCGGAGATCTGCGACATCCACCTCGAGCTCTTGCGGCGCAACGACGTCCACCACGACGTCTACATGCGACCGCTGCTCATCCACAACAGCACGCAGCTCGCCCCCGTCCTCGACGAGAACTCCACCTCGTTCATCGTCTATTGCATGCCGCTCAAACGCTACATCGACAAGGACGCCATCGACGTGTGCATTTCGTCGTGGCGTCGCGTCCGGGACAACGCCATTCCCTCGCGGACCAAGCCGACCGGTGCGTACCTCAACAGCGCGCTGGCCCGACGCGAGGCGTTCGACAACGGCTTCGACGAGGCCGTGTTCCTCACCGAGGACGGCAAGGTCTCCGAGGGGAGCGCCGAGCACGTCTTCATCGTCCGCAACGGTCGGTTGATCAGCCCGCCGAGCACCGAGGACAATCTCGACGGGATCACGCGCCGTAGCCTCATCACCCTGGCCACCGAGGATCTCAACCTCGAGGTCGAGGAGCGGGAGATCGGCCGCACCGAGCTGTACGTGGCCGACGAGATGTTCTTGTGCGGCACGGGGGCTCAGGTCACGCCGGTCCGTTCGGTCGACCGCCGTACCCTCGGCGACGGAAAGGTCGGCCCCATCACCGCGCGCCTGCAAAAGCACTTCGACGACGTGGTCCACGGCCGCGTCGCGCACCGCCGTTCGTGGCTGTCCCCGGTCTGGGGCTGAGAGGTTGGCCGTCTGCCCCCGTCCCCGGACCATCCGGTCATCCGCGCGCGGTGGATGATCCTGTTTCTGTTCGGCCTGGTCTGCGCCTGGCTCGTCCCGGGCATCGGGCAGCTGAGGCACGACGACGACGTGCTCGCATTCTTGCCGCCCGATCACCCCGACGTCGTCTCGTTCCGGCGCGTCGCCGACCGCTTCGGGATGCTGGAGGTGTCGTTGGTGGGCCTGCGGGCGGACGGGGACGACCTGTTGGTCCCCGAGCGTACCGAGGAGATCCGAGCGCTGGCCGAGACCGTCGCGACGCTGCCGGGCGTGCGCCTGGTCCTCGCCTACCCGTCGCTCCCCGATCCCAAGGTGGAGGGTGAGACCCTGGTCGTCGAGGCGCTGGTGCCCAAGGGCCTCGACGACGCCGAGGAGATCCGCCGACGGGCGCTGGCCAACCCCAACGCGGTCGGCAATCTGATCAGCAAGGACGGGACGGCCGCCGCGCTGCTGGTTTACCTGGTGCAAGGGGAGGAGCACCGAGCCCGTCGCGCCGAGGTGCTCGCGACGATCCGCGAGACCGTCGAGGCGACGTGGAGCGGCCAGGCCTACTTCGGAGGATCGCCGTTCATCGAGGACACCGCGGCGCGGGCCTCGCGGGCGGACATCGAGCGGTTGTCCCCGGTGGTGATCGGGGTCTTGGTGGTGGCGTCGGCCGCCCTGCTCGGGAGCCTCACCGGGGCGGTGTTGAACCTGATCGTCACGGGGCTGGGTGTGGCGCTGGTCGTGGGCGCGCACGGACGCTTCGGCGAGCCGTTCACCATCGTGAGCAGCACCACCCCGGTGATGATGGTGGCGCTCGGTGGTGCCTTCGGCATGCACATGATCTCCGGCTATCAGCGGCAGGAGGGCACGGCGCGGGCGCGGGCCGCCGCCGCCCTGCGCGAGCTGTGGATCCCCGTGGTGCTCAGCGGGGTGACCACGGCTGCGTCCTTCTTCGCACTGATCGTGATGCCGCAGGCCCCGATGAAGCGCTTCGGGGTGGTCGCCGGCTTCGGGGTGCTGCTTCTCTTGGTGCTCGCGCTTCTGGTCTTGCCCGCGCTCTTGTCCTCGTTGCCCGCGCGATGGCTGCGTCACCGAGCCTCGCAACCGCTGCCGTTGAAGGTTCTGCCGCCGCTTTGGCTGCTCGTGGCGTTGGCGGTGGTCGGCATCGGTCTCGGCTCGCGACTGCGCGCCGATCCGGATACCGGCAACGTCTTCGACGCATCCAGCGATCCGGGCCAGGCCGATCAATTCTTCGAGGATCACTTCGGGGGATCCCAGTATGTCCAACTCGCGATCGAGGCCGACCTGACCGAGCCCACAGTGCTCCGTCGGATCCGCGATCTGGCCGACGACCTCGCGTCCGTCGACGGGGTGGTCGACGTGCGCACGTTGGTCGAACCCGTGGAGATGCTCACCGAGGGATTCGGCGGACGGCGAGGCATCCCCGAGAACGTGGCCCAGGCGCGCCGGGTGATCACCAACCTCGCCGATCAGACTCCGATGGCCCAGCTCATGACCCCCGATGGTCGGGGGGCCATCATGCACGTCAAGCTCGCGCCGCTTCCGAGCGAGCGACTGCTGGAGGTGACCGCCGCGATCCGGGCGATCGTCGGGGCGCTCCCCGAGGGACCGATCCGGGTAGGCTCGGTCGATGCGCCTGCGGTCGCCCAGGCGCGCGCCGAGGAAATCCACCGTCGCCTGGCGCGGATCGTGAACCAGGAGATCTCGGCCGAGCGCTTGCAAGCGCTACTCGCCGAGGGAGAGGCTGGTCCGGCGCTGCTCGACGAGGTCCGGCGCCTGCGCGACCGTGCCTTGGGGACCGACGAGGTCGTCGAGCCGGTCCCCCCCAAAGAGTTCGAAGCGATCGAGCCCCACGCGCTGCTCGAGCCGCGCGGGGAGGCTTTGGAGGCGCTGCTCACCGCTCGGTTGCCGACGCTGGTCCAAAACGATCCGGCGGGGATCAAGTACGCCGCCGAGCAGTTGGGAACGTGGATCGACGAGGCGAAGGCGCGTCATCGCGTGGACGCGCTGTGCGACGCGTTCGGCCTGTCGCGCGAGGATCCCGACGCGCCCGAGGAGTCCGAACCCTCGCGAGACGATCCCGTGGCCGGGATGTTCGACGACGCCGATGCTCCGCCGCCTCCGCCCGGGGGCCCCTGTGGCGCGCTCGCGGAGGTGTTGTCCGAGCTGGGGGACGACACGTGGGCGATCCCTCCGGGCGTCGACGCGCCGGCGCTGCGCGAGGTTCCGTTCTCGCTGGAGGTGACGGGGCAGCCCATCATCGGCGAGGCGTTTGCGCAGAGCGTGACGACGAGCCTGTGGGCGTCGACGCTGGTCTCCCTCGTGGCCTTGGCGCTGGTGTTGGTGCTCGCTCGGCAGGTCGTCGCGCTGGTGCCCGCGACCTGGACGCTGGCCGTCACGACGGGGATCATCAGTCTTCTGGGTCACCCGATCGGAGTCGGCACCAGCATGGTGGCCTGCATCGCTCTGGGGGCCGGGGTCGACTTCGCGATCCACCTGGGGATCCGGGCGCGTCGTTCGACCGCGCCCCATCCGGGGCGGGATGCGGTCGATGCCCTGGGTGTCGTCATCCTGATCACCGGTCTGCAGCTCGCGTTGGCCTTCATCGTGCTGGTGGCCTCGGAGATGCCGCCCCTGCGCCAATTCGGCGTGGGGCTGGCGATCGGGCTGCTCGGCGCGGCCGCGGGCGCGGTGTGGCTGACGCCCCGGCTGTACCGGGCGCGCTCCTGAGCACCGTGGTGTGCTCCAGATCACCGTCCCGAGAAAAACCGGGCGATATCATGGCGTTGCAGGAGGGGATCGGGCGTCGCAGTCCCCCCCACGAGGGGTGGCCTAAATAGGTCGGGTCGTCCGACGTCCAACAATCCGGCTCGGGGGAACCCCTCGTTTCCAGCCGAACTCGCGGAGCTCGAACGACAATGAAGAAATCCAGCCTCCTGGTCGCTGCCTGCCTCATCGCGCTGCTTCCGGCCACCGCTCACACCGCGCCGCGCGCCGCCTCGACGCCTCACGCGCTGCTCGCGATCGACGGGAACAAGATCCTCGCCGAGATCGACCGACGAGCGGCGGCCTTCGAGGACCAGACCTACTCGGCGACGATGCAGATCTACGACGGCTCGCGGCTCAAGAAGGAGCTCGCCTTCGAGGCCAAGATGAAAGGGCTCTCCAAGCAGCTCCTGGAGTTCACGGCCCCGGGCGACGTCGCCGGGATGAAAGTGCTGATGGAGAACGCGCAGAGCGTCCACATCTACATGCCCGAGTTCAAGAAGGTCCGTCAGGTCGCGCTACACGCCATGAACCAGGGCTTCCTCGGCAGCGAATTCACCTTCGAGGACATGACGCAGGTCCAGCTCTCGCCCTTCTTCGACGCGACCTTCGTGGGCAAGAGCGGCTCGGAGACCACCCTCGAGCTGGTGCCGAAAAAGGGCACCGATAGGAGCTGGACCAAGCTCGAGGTGGTCATCGACGGCACCAAGGGCGGCGTGACCACGATCCGCTACTACGACAAATCGAACAAGCCCGTGCGAGAGCAGCTCCGCACCGATTGGGTGAAGATCCAGGGCATCTCCGTCCCGACCACGGTGACTGTGAAAAATCTCAAGACCGGCAACGCCTCGGTGATCAAGATGTCCAATCTCCAGGTCAACCGGGGCGTGTCGGAGGGCCTCTTCTCCCGCCGAAACTTGCTTCGCGGTTGAGCGCGGACCTTCCCACGGTCCTCGCGAAGCCCGACACCCGAGGCGTCCCGTACGGAAGATCCCCCACGGGACACGCCCCTTCGCGCGCCGGGCCGTGCTCGTCGAGCGCCGGGCTCCGCGTCCTCGTCGAGGGCTGCGCGTGGACCGAGGGGGTCGCCCTGTGATGGAGGTCTCTGCACGCGACGCGGGGGCACCCCGACGAGGGAGCCGTTCTCGCGTCCCGGCACAGGGGCCGGTTAGACTTCGCAGGCTTGGCTCCCGGCTTCGCAGCGATCCTCGTCCTTTTCGCGGCCACTCCCGCCACCCCCGTGACGCGGGACTATCGAGGGGCGTCCGCCGTGACGGCGACCCACACCCCGGTGGCCCTCGCCATGCGGGCGGCACCCGAGGGCCCGCCGGTCGACGACACGACGGGGCAGGGCGCTTCCCCAGGCGACCCGCCCCCCGACGGCGACGACACGCCACCCGACGACGCAATCCCCCGCGATGGGCCGCCTTCGGAACCGACCCCCGTCGGTACCGATCCGTCCGGCGAACCGTCGCCGGCCGAGCCCACATCGACCGAGCCCACATCGACCGAGCCCACGTCGACCGGGACCACCACCGATCCATCCGAGCTGTCGCTCGAGGACGTGTTCGGTACCGCCGAGGATCACACCGACGTGGAGCCGCTGGGCACCGGCGGTGCCACCGGAGCCGACGCCCCACCCGAGCCGAGCACGTCGGCCGAGAACGCGCCCCGTCGGGCCTCGTTCTTCGACAAGCTCGATCACCGCTTCCGGGTGGTGAGCAGCGCCTACTTCGACGTCCACAAGACCGAGGAGCGGGGCTGGGGACGCAACGAGAACCGACTCGAGTTCTATCTGGCCTACACGCCCAACAAGCACATCCAGATCGTCGCCGACGTGGAGGCCGTGTTCTTCGGCGTGGCGCAGGCTCAGGAGCTCGACGATCTGGCGTCCCGGCAGATGCTCGAGCCCTTTCACCTGGAGAGCGACGCCGCCTACGTGGCCCTCAACGACGTCCTGCCCAACCTCGACATCAAGATCGGTCGGCAGATCGTGGTGTGGGGGACCGCCGACAAGTTCAACCCCACCAACAACATCAACCCGGACGACCTCGAGGACCGGCCGCTGTTCACCGAGCCGATCGCCAATCAGATGGTCGTGGTCGACTACGCTCCGCTGCACGACAAGCTGTGGTTCCAGGGTGTCTACGTCCCGCTGTTCTACCCCGCGCTGTTGCCCCCCTCGGCTTCGGCGGCCCTCAAGGATCCGCAGACCGAGGTGCCGTACGCCCGGGAGGCCGACAAGCGCGCGTTCGGTGAGCTCCAGGAGCTTCTGGAGATCCAGCCCGGCCTGGTGCCCGAGGTCATCG
>CAZYSW010000308.1:0-7245 GCA_964650105.1 uncultured Nannocystaceae bacterium | reverse complement strand
CCCCTTCTTGTTGCCCGACAGGCGCAAGACCGCCAGGTGCTCGAGGATGTGTTCCTTGACCTTCTCCAGGCCGTAGTGGTCCTCGTCGAGCTTCCGCGCGACGGCGTCGATGTCGTCGTTGACCTCGGCGCGCCGGTTCCAGGGAAGATCCGCGATCCATTCCAGGTAGTTGCGCGCCACGTGAGCGTCGGGCGCGTTGGCGTTGAGGGACTGCAGGCGCCGCAGCTCGCGGTCGACCGCCGCCCGCACCTCCTCGGGGAAGCCGGCCTCGTCCAGGCGCTTGCGCAGCTTGCCGAGCTCGTCGTCCTCGTCGCCCTCGCCGAGCTCGCGCTGAATCGCGCGGAGCTGCTGACGAAGCACCGCTTCTCGCTGATCGCGGCCGAGCTCCCGCCGAACCTGCTCACCGAGCTTCTGCTTGAGCTCCCAGCGAGCCTTGGCCTCGGCGATGAGCTGCGCGCACAGATGGAGCCGCGCCGGGACGTCCAAAGTGAGGAGGACCTGGATCTCTCGCTCCGGATCGACGTCGAGACCCGAAGCGATGCGATCGGCGAAGGCCCCGGGGCTGGGGGTGGTGGACAAGATCTCCGCGAGCACCTCGTTGTTGCCGAGCGCCACGAGGGGCCGGAGCGCCTCGCGCAGCTCCTCGAACAAGATCTTGGCCTCGTCGGTGTCGCCGTTTCGGTCCTCGACCACGGTGCCCGTCGCTCGCCAGTACGGATCCGATTGAATCAGCTCGTCGAGCTGGAAGCGCGCCACGCCCTCGAGCGTGAGTCGAAAGCTCTGACCGTCACGTGCACGATGGATCTTCCTTACGCGAGCCAGCGTCCCGATGTCGTGAAGATCGGCCCGCACGGGGTTGTCGATCTTCGCGTCGCGCTGCAGCGCGACACCGATGATCGCCCCGGGGCTCAACCTCTGCACCAGTTCGACCGACCGCTCGCGGCCGACCGGAAGGCTCATCGCCGTCCCCGGGAACAAGACACCACTCCGCAGCGGAAGCAGTGGGAATTCGGTCGGCAAGGTTTGAATCGTCATGTCTCTTTTTTCTCCAGCTCTTCGGATCTGTTCGTTGGTCGTCGGCGGCAGCCGCCACCTCAGCCCCGAGCCCCGACGCGCACCTTCAGGTCGTGCGTCTGACCGGCGCGAAGGACTCGCAGTCGGATTTCGTTGCCCCCGCGGTCCAAAAGTGCCGCTCGCAACGCCAGTGGCGATTCGATACTGACCTGGTCGACGGCGATCACCACGTCCCCGACGACCACGCCGGCCTTCGCGGCCGGACCGTCTTCTTCCAAGGCTACAATTACGACCCCGCGCTCCTGACCGAGTCCTCGAGCCACGACGGCCGGGAGTCGGGCGGGGTAGACACCCACACCGAGGTGTCCACGCGGAACGTAACCATGGTTTTGGATCTCGTCGACCACTCGCGCAAGGGTGGGCCCCGGAATCGTCAGCGCGGCCCCCCGCACCAGGGCGCGCGTGATCATGCCGATCACGCGTCCTTGCGCGTCGAGGAGTGCTCCTCCCGAAAACCCGCGCGCAAGCGGCCGATCGAGCTCCACGTAGCGGCCGATCGGAGCGCCGCCCGGGCCGCGGAAGCGGTCCCCGAGCACCCCGAGGATGCCGAGAGCAGCACGAACGCCGTGACCCGGTCTGGCCACCGCGAGCGCCATCTCACCGACCTCCAGGCTCGCCGCATCGCGAAACGCGGGCGGTTGCGCGGCAGCGCCACCGTCGGCCGCGTATCGCAAGACGGCCACGTCGGTCCCTGGATCGCGCCCGACGAGCTCGAGCTCCACCTCGTCGCTGCCGATTGCGCCACGGAGGTCTTCGTCCCGGCGGAGCGCGCGACTGCTCGTCACCACCAGCCCGTCGCCGTGGACGAACCCCGGGGTGCCACGGTGTCCCCCATCGATGCGAACGAGAAAGCGTCCGGCACCTTGGACCAGACTCACCAGTTTCTTCGAGATGTCAGCGATGCTCATGGATCTCCTCGGGGTCCGGCGCCACCTCGACAAGGGGGCGCGTGGTTCGTTGCCGGCAAGCTAAAGGCGACTCGTTCGCGCCACATCGGCCGAACGGGCGGGTCGGCCACCGGACGTTCGGGGAGGTGAGCGGCCGGTGACCTGCCCGATCGGGCGGCTCCGTGGGCCCGATGCGCTCGATGGCCCCTCGACGTTGACGTTAAGGAAGCCACCCCGCCGCGGACCCGGCGCTGCGCGATCGGTGACGCCGCGCGCCGGTCGGGGTTGACCCGTCGTCGAGACGACACACGTTTGCAGGCGCCGCCTCCCACCGCGGCACCGCTACATGCAGGCCTTGCCGGACCTCGACACGCTCCCGCGCACGCTGGTGGTCGCCGACGACCCGCTGGTTCGCGAGGGATTTCTCGCACGGCTGGGCAGCGAGGCGGCCGGGGGCGCCATGACGGCCGACGACATCGCCGATGCCGTGACCCAGCACGAGGCCGATCTCGTGCTGTGGGACCTCGGGCCGTCATTCGGGGGCGACGAGGCCGCGGATCTTCGAGATGTCGGTGTCCCGGTCGTCGCTCTGTCTTCTCCGCGCGGACGCGCCAGCGCCTTGCTGGCCCGCGGTGCCTCCGGCGTCCTGCTTCGGGACATCTCGACGCCTGCCCTGCGTGCTGCGCTGCGGACGGTGCTCGCTGGCCTGGTCGTGATCGACCCCTCGCTTCTCGACGCTGCGATCGTCGGCAGGGCCGAGGCGGACGAAGCACCCGATCACGAGGACGTCGAGCGCTCCCTGAGCGGGGCCGATGCCCTCACGGCCCGGGAGGTCGAAGTCCTCGAGCTTTTGGCGGCCGGCCTCTCCAACAAGCAGATCGCCGACCGCCTCGGGATCAGCACCCACACGGCGAAGTTCCACATCGGAGCGATCCTCTCCAAGCTCGGCGCGGGAACCCGGACCGAAGCCGTGGTGAAGGCGCTTCAGCGTGGCCTCGTGATGCTCTGATCCGGCCGCCGCGACCCGGCCCCACCTCGTCAGATCAGGCTCGTCACGACCATCGCGATGCCGCTCGCGGCCACCGCGACAGTCAGAAACCATCGCACGAGCCCGGCCCCCGAGCGCACTTGCCAGGCCGTGCCGATCCAGCCCCCGACGAGCCCTCCGACACCGAGCGCCGCGCCTTCGATCCATCGCACTTGACCGGCGACCGCGAACAAGGGGAGCGCGGCGACCGTGTACAGGCTCACGAAGGCCACCTTGGCGGCGTTGGCCTGCACGGCGTGCACGCCCAGGCCGCCGACCAGCAAGGCGAGCAGGGGAAAACCGACCCCGGCCTGGAAGAACCCCCCGTAGACCCCGACCGCGACCGCCCCCAGATACGCGGCCCACCCGGGCTTGCGTCGCTCGTCGCCAGGCGTGAGAAACCGTCCGGGGCGAAAGGCGAGAACGACCGCCCACAGCGCGAGAAGGGCCCCGAACAGCGGACGCAAGACGTCGTCGGACATCTGCGTCGCCAGCCACGTTCCGCCCAGGGCGCCCGCGGTCATCGGGCCCAAAAGACGCGCCACCAACGGATACTCTCGAATGCCGCGTCGGTGGAAGGCGACCGTCGCCCCGAGGCTCTGCACGAGCACCCCGACGCGCAGCGTCCCGTTCGCGACGCCCGCGGGTAGCCCGAGCCCGACGAGGATCGGCAAGATGAGCAGCGATCCACCGCCCGCCATCGAGTTGATCACGCCCGCGACGGCCGAGACGAGCACCAAGATCGCGAGGCCCAACCAGGTGGGGAGGACGCCGTAGGCGATCGCATCGGGCACGAGCGCACCATAGCAGGAGGCCGGGCCCCTTCGGGCCCAGCGCCCCCAGCTGCCCCGGCCGTACCCCAGGCTGCTACGCTCCTCGCATGCGCTGGGTCGTCGGAGACGTCCAGGGATGTGCGCGCGAGCTCGACGACCTCTTGAAAGCGATCGCCTTCGACCCGGGGCGCGACGAGCTGTGGTGCGCCGGGGATCTCGTGAACCGGGGGCCCGATTCGCTGCAGACCCTGCGGCTGTGGCGTGACGTCGGCGGACATGCCGTCATCGGCAATCACGAGGTGTATGCGTTGTGCGTTCGGGCCGGCCGCTGGCCGCGCAAGGAAGACACCCTCGACGAGCTCTTCGCCGCCGAAGACGCGGACGCGCTCCTCGGCGCCCTCAGAGCGCTCCCGTTGCTGGTGCACCTCGACGCCTCGCACGGCGGCCCGGAGGCGTGGGTCGTGCACGCCGGCGTCCATCCCCGGTGGACCGACCTGCACGCCATCGCGGCCGAGCTCAACCCGCTGCCGCACGACGACGCCTGGTTGGAGAGCGAGGCCGTCAGCTTCGCGACGCGCGTCCGGTGCTGCACCGAGGACGGTGCACGAAGCCGCTACCATCTGCGGCCCGAAGGCTGCCCCCCACCGTATCGCCCGTGGGACGAGCTGTATCGGGGGGAAACGCTGATCGTGCATGGACACTGGGCCAGCCGCGGCCACTATCGAGGACCGCGAGCGATCGGTTTGGACTCCGGCTGCGTGTATGGAGGGTACCTGACTGCGTGGTGCCAGCAGGAGGATCGCGTGGTGCAGGTCCCGAGTCGCTTGCGGTGACCGGCCTTGCCTGCCCCGCGCCGCCCGACAGACCGATCGTCATTCGCGTTCGGCGAGGATATAGGCCAGCAGCGCCATGGCGGCCGCGTTGCGCTGCAGGTGATCGGGATCGATCTTGTCGATGGTGTCGGCAGGGCTGTGGTGCAGATCGAAGTAGTGACTGCCATCGGGACGCACCGCGATGCCCATCACCCCGGCGTCGATGAGCGGACTGATGTCGGCACCACCCCAGCCCGGCTCGATGTGATCGGCACCGATCCCGCGGAAGAGAGGGGCATAGGACATCACGGTTCGAACGGCCGCCTCGTCCCCGTGGGCCACGCTGAAGCCCCACGGTTCTCCCGTGCCGGAGTCGGCCTCGATCGCCGCCACGTGTTTTTCGTGCCCGTGCGCCTCGAAGTAGGCCTTGGCGCCCCGTAGACCATTCTCCTCGTTGGTGAAGAGCACCACGCGAATGGTACGGCGAGGAACGAGGCCCAGCTCCTGGAGCATCAGCGCGGCCTCCATCGCCATCAGGCATCCCGCACCGTCGTCGGTGGATCCGTCCCCCACGTCCCAGGAGTCGATGTGGCCCCCGATGAGAACGATCTCCTCGGGCTTCTCCCGGCCGGTCAGCTCCGCGATGGCGTTGGCACTCTCGGCGTCCGGGAGCATCTTCGCTCCCATGGAGAACTCGACCTTCACCTTGCCGCGCGCGACCATCCGCGCCAGGAAATCGGCCGCCTCGGGGGTGACGGCGGCCGCCGGAATGGGACGAACGCCCTCGGCGTAGCGCAGCGCGCCGGTGTGGGGCGTGCTGAGGCTGTAGGCCGTCACCGAGCGAACGAGCACCGCGACGCCTCCCTTCTTGGCGACCTCGGTGGCACCGTGGGTTCGCGCCTGCACGGCCGTGCCGTAGCCGCTGTCGTGCTTCTCGTGGTCGTACGGGGGCATCTTCTGGTTGATGAGCACGATCTTGCCGGCGACGTCGTCCAGACCGGCGACCTGATCGACGTGATCGACCACGAGAAGCTCGGCGCGGAGCTTGCCCTTGGTGCCCACGCTCATGCCGAGGCCGAGGATCTGGAGATCGCGCGCGACCGGATCGACGATCCGCAGCGACTCCTTGCCCCGGACCCAGTGCGGCACCATCACCTTCTCGCGGCGCGGGTTGTCGAGCCCATCCGCTTTCATGGTCTCGACCGCCCAGTCGATGGCCTGCTCGAGCGCCTTGGATCCGCTGAGGCGATGGCCGAACGTGTCGACCATGTAGACGAGCCGCTCCCACGCCCGCGTCTTGCCCTTCGCGTGCTCGGTGATCTTCTCCGCCGCCTCTTTCATCCAGGCCGGATGCTCGACCGCCACCGCCTCGTGCTCGTCTTCGAGCTCACTCTCGTCGTCCGCGGCGGGGGAGAGCCCGCTAGGGATCACGGCGGCGACGGGCGGGATCGCCTCGACGTCCGCGGCCCGGTCCGATGCACAGGCCACGCCCGAGAGCAAGACCCAGACGGCGGTGATCCAGCGGGAGCGAACGGCGAACGTCTGCACGGCACACCCTTACCGCGGCGCCCCGAGCCGAAGCAACCGGCGGTGCCGCCTTTTCCGCACCCGACCCGTCGAGGCCCCGAGCCTGATGCAACGGCCGCGGGCGAGTCGCCGTCGCTCACGCTGTAAGGGCCCCGTTTCGGCCAGCGTTCGGGCCGTCGAGCGATACGGAAATGCTCGCGGAGGAATCATGCTGCGCTGTGTTCGGGTCACGCTCGTGACCGCCCTGCTCCTGTCGGGCGGCGGCTGCAAGAAGGCGATGATGGGCGCCAGCGCGCCCGACTACGGCTACGACGGGAGCTATGCGACCGCGGACTACGGCGAGGCCATGCCCACAGCCCCCGCGGCACCGATGGAGGACAGCCCCTCGTCCACCCTCTCGATGGACCGGGTCGCCGAACGGGAGTATGCCCGACAGGCGCCGGCCAACCGGGAGATCGCCTCTCCACCCGTCGAGCGCCCCGTCGTGAGGTTCTCGGGCTCCGTCGACGCGGAGGTGGGCGGAAGCCGGCCCGAGCCTGCGGACGAACGACCCACGGACGACGTGGACGGTCGCCACATCGTCTACACCGCGATGATGTCGATTTCGGTATTCAACGTGGACGAGGCGCGTGAAGCGGTGGAGACACTGCCCGAGAGGCACGGCGGCTATCTGCAGTCGATGAACGAGGGCAGCCTCATCCTGCGGATCCCCTCCAAGAACCTGCGCAAGGCCATGGCCGAGTTGGAGAAGCTCGGCGTCGTCGAGCACCGGACGCTCCAAACGCAGGATGTAACCGCCGAGTACGTGGACATCGAGTCGCGCATTCGCGTGCTCGAGGAGACACAAAGGCAGCTCATCGATTTGCTCTCGAAGGCACGGACGGTCGAGGAGGCGCTCAGGGTCCGCACCGCGCTCGATCAGGTCACGATGGATCTCGAGGTCCTCAAGGGTCGCATGCGACAGCTCCGCAACCTCGTGTCCTACTCGACGTTGACCGTTCAGCTCAGCGAACGCGGTCCTCACAGCCCGATCCCCTCCGAGAACGACCCCTTCCCGTGGGTCGACGAGCTGGGTGTGGAAGCGACGGAGTGGAAGTAGCCATGAGCATCTCTGCCAAAGGACTCGTACTGATCGTGATGGGCAC
>CAZYSW010000307.1:0-7251 GCA_964650105.1 uncultured Nannocystaceae bacterium | reverse complement strand
CCACCGTCGACGTCTGCGGGCCGAAGGTTCGCTCGAGCCAGGCGGGATCGAAGGCTCCGCAGACGCTCTCGCGGAGCCAAGCCTCGGCGCCCGCCGGCGCGAGCTTGGCGCGGTGGGCGAGCTGCCGGTCGAAGGCGGCGAGGTCGCCCCGCTGCAGCGCGAGCGTCACCTCGCCGAAAGCGCGCGCCCCGAAGAGCGCCCGACCACGCGCCACCACCTCCTCGAGCGTCCCCTCCTCGGCGAGCCGTCGCACCATCGGCTGGGCCACGTCTGCGCGAAGGGCGTAACGCTGCCCTCGCCCGATCGTCGCGCTCCCCGCCGGCGTCGCCCGGGGCACCACCCGACCGGCGTCGATTTGTGCCTCGAGCCAGGCGTCGACGTGCTTCTGTCCCTCGCCGGGCCCCGCGAGCCGGTGGAGCTGCCCGCGCGTCAGCCCGTGCTCCACCGCGAGCAGCAGCTCCCGGGCCCGGTGGAAGGCCCGCGTATCATGCACTCGACCAGGGGAGGAGGCCCCTCCGTCGCTGTCGGCCGGCTGGTGGAACACGCCCGCTACCCTTAGGGCACTGATCTAAATAAGTTGGCCAAGTTGCGAACGCGTGCATTCGCGATCCTAATCATTGAGGCTCTTAGAAGCCGGCGGTTCGCTGAATGTAGTTGGCAACTTTATTTTGGCGCGCGTCCTTAGCGCAAACGCGCCCGGGCCGACGAGCCCTTCCTTGCGCCGCCGAGCTCGGTGGACGCGCAGAGGCTCCGCTGGCTACTCGCTGCCCGTCGTTTGCGCGTCGGTCAGCGTCTTCAAGAACGCGACAATCGCGGCCTCCTCGTCCTCGTCGAGGCCCAAGTCTCCGAGCTCGGTGGCGTTCACGTTCTCCGGAACCTCGGGTGCGGGCCAGCAGCCCTCGGCGAGCGCCTGTTCCTCGGAGAGATCGCCATCGCAGCGCGGCAGCACATCTCGGGTGTTGTAGAAGTGCACCAGACCCTCGAGCGTTTTGAAGTAGCCATTGTGCGTGTATGCCTTGACCGCGTCGGCCCGTGGGCGCTTGTCCACGTTGCGCAATGTCGGTACGCGTTGCATCCCGCGCGAAGCGTGCGCGAGCTCCTCGAGCTCTCCGCTCGTGAGGGATAGGAACGACGCGGTTACGAATGGCTCGATCCGCCACGAGTCGTCGCCCGCGAGCGTCTCCAGGAACCCTCCGAGGCCGTGATCCACGAAGTCGTCGCCGTCCGGGTTGATGGGCACGCCGTCGACGAGCTGCTCATCCATGGCATAGAACGGGCCTTCGCCACCGACGGCGTCGACCGTGGGCGTGCTCTCGGTCGTGCAGGCCGCCCCCGCTGCGAGGACGCCCGCGAGGAGGATCCGGTCTCGGCGATTCTGTCCCATGGTTGTCTCCCTGATGCCTGACCACGACGCAGCAGGCATGGAACGAGGTAGGCAAGCTCTGACCCATCGGCGCTCACGCGGGCGTGGAACCGCTTCGGCGAGAACGTCACCCCCGGTGCGGGCTGTTCCCAGAACGACCTTTCCCGCACCAGATATGCAACGATGCACAGGTGTCCTGGGTCGATCTCCGCTACGTGCGCACGCGGGCGCGCACCCTGAGCCGCGCGGCCAGGGCGCTCGCGGTTACGCACCTCGTCGCATGCTCGTCATCGCATCGCGACGCACATCACTACGTGTTTCGGGGTGGCTTCGAATGCGGTCACATCTACGAGTGCGCCGCACCGGGCATGCCGATGCTGGCGCCGCACCTCTCGCGGATCGCGTTCGAGCCCACGAGCGACGCTCGCGGCGCTTGCCGATCGCCTGTCGGTGCATACGTGGACGACGATGGTCTGCTGCGCCGCGAAGAGAGTGACGTCGTCGTCGGAAGAATCGTCCGCGACATGGGACAGAGTTATCCGATGAACGCCCCGGGGGTCTCGATCTGCTACCGGGTCGAGCTACCCTCGGTCCAGTAGCCCGCACGCTACCGAGCTGGCGCCGCGGGTATTCGAAGCGAACGCTCAGCTCGCACGGTTCGTCCGTCAGCTCGCGGTCGGCGTCGCCCTCACGCGCATCGTCGTTGCGCCGCCCGCGAAGGAGAGTGAGCCGTGGCAACGCGGTGCGGGGACTCGCCAGAGCGAACGCCTCGCGGATGGCGTCCACGCGGTTCCGATGGCAGCATCGACGGGTGTTTCGCCCCGCTTCGTCCGTCGCCATCGCCGCTGTCTGGCTCACCGTCGCCCTGGCGGCGTGCTCCACCGAGCCTGCCCCCACGCCTCGAGCGCCGGTCGGCCAGGGAGGCGGCGGAGGCGGGATGGGAGGCAGCTTCCCTACCTACGCCATCCCCACGCCCGAGGCGCCGTGGAACCTCTGCGCCGAGACCGACCTCCACGAGGAGGCGACGGTGGTCACCGCCCACGAGCAGGCCGACCACTTCTGGCTCGGGTGGGAGGACGGCGAGAACCAGCGCGTCGTCGACGCCACCGCCGAGCTCCCCGAGGCGGGGCCGTGGCGGCGGATCTACCTCCAGGTGAACGTCGAGTGCCCCGCCGACGGGCTCTGCGACTGGTGGGATCGCGGGGCGACGATCTCGCTGGTCGACGGCGACGAGGTGATCGAGCTCGCGCGCCACATGACGCCCTACCGCCGCGGCATGTGCTTCACCGCCGACGTGACCAATCTCGCCTCGCGCCTGCGAGGCACGAAGACCATTCGCTCCTTCATCGACACCTGGGTCGGGCCTGGGCACAATAATGGCAGCGGCTGGCGCGTGACCACCCGCTTCGTTTTTCACCCGGGGCAGCCCGAGGACCCATCGGCGATCCCCGCCGAGGTGATCCCCCTCTGGAACAACAACGCCGAGGACCGGTTGGTCGAGGTCGGCGACCCGGACACGTCTCTGGCCGACCAGCTCCCGCCGCGGCAGGTGGCCGTCCCCGCCGACGCGACCGGCGCCGCGCTGCTGTTCCACGTGACCGGCCACGGCCAGGGCAACCTCGACAACTGCGCCGAGTTCTGCGAGCTCACCCATCGTATCGCCATCGGCGAGGACCACGTCGATCTCACGCCCTGGCGCGACGACTGCAGCGAGAACCCCATCGACGACCAGCAAGGCACCTGGATCTACGACCGCGCCGGCTGGTGCCCGGGCGCGTGGGTGATCCCCCACACCATCGACATCTCGGACCGGATCACGCCGGGCCAAGACCTCAGCCTCGCCTACGACATCGTCGACGGTCAGGGGCAGACCTACGTGAACTCGTGCCGGCCGGGCGCCGGCGGGCCCGAGAACACCTGCACCGGCTGCGCGACCAACGCCGCGGGCAACTGCGACTACAACGACAGCGGCCACACCGCGCCCTACCACCGCGTCGGCGTGCAGCTCCTGATCTTCCGCTGACAGCTCCGCGTCACGCCGGTCGCTCCTCCGCCGAACGGGGCGCGCGGAGGCCGCGGATGGCCAGGTAGCCGAACACCAGGGCGAAGACGACGTCGATCACGACGAACATCATCGTGGCCTCCCCTTTGTAGAGGCGGTTGCCCAGCGCCGAGTCGGAGGTCGACAGGTCGCGGAAGCCGAACAGAACGTTCGCGACGCAGAACACCCCGGCGACGATGACTTGTTCCCGTCGTCCACGGACCGTCCACGCGATGACGACCTTCAGCACGCCGATGAACGCCATGAACTGGTAGAAGAACAGGAAGAAGTCCTCGAACACGGGCGCGGTGACGAGCTCCTCGGGGACGGCGAAGTCGCGCATCGCGCCCACGCCCCGCACGAGCATCGAGCTGGCCATCAGCACGTAGAGGGTGCCGACGACGGTGAACACCGCACGGAACCCGGCGATGGGGGTCTCTCTCTCGGTCATGAAGGCTCCTCAGGCTTGGCGCTGGCAACCTACGTGCTCGGGGAGCCGCCGCCTTGAACCGACCTGCTGCCGCGTGATGAAATGAGCTCCTCGTGAACGCGCGCGCCCCCACCCCGCCCCATCCAACGCCGCGGGAGCTGGCCATCGGACCGGGAATCGCCCTCGCGAGCTCGCCGACGGCGGGGGTCCCCATGTACGAGCGACGCCCGCCCGTGCACACGGTGCTCGTCGGCCCCTGTCGCCTCTCGGTCGACGGACGACACCTCCGACGACACACCATCGCGCTCCCTGCCCACACCGTCCACGAGCTCACGGCCTACGGCGGGCCCTACGCGTGCGTGGCCTACCTCGATCCGCGCCGCTACCGGTTCGAGGACGCACAACACCTCGCCCACGCGTGGCGCGGGTTCGTCCCCGGCGTCGACGATCTCCGAGATGCCGTGGGCGACGCCCTCCTGCTGCCCGAACGCCGCATCGACGCGCGGGTGTGGCGCGCGCTCGACGCCATCGAAGACGGGGCCAGCGTCGAAGAGGCGGCCGCCGGCGTGCGACTCTCGAGCAGCCGACTCACCCACCTGACGAGCGAGACGGTAGGGGCTCCCCCCCGCGTGTGGGGCGCGTGGTTCAAGCTGCAGCGCGCCATCGTATTCGCCGCCGCGGGGGAGACGCTCACGACCGCCGCCCATCACGCCGGCTTCGCCGACTCGGCCCACCTCACGCGTACCTGCAAGCGCATGACGGGCGTTCGGCCCGGAGGGATGATGCCACAGGCGGTCCACGTCGTCTCACGGTGAGCCGCTCCGCCTCCCCCCACCTATTCGGGCACGACGTGCTCGGCGATGCGCGTGCCATCCGGCGTCCACACGCTGATGAAATGGGGAGCGATGCGAACCAGCCGGTGGGGGGCGACCCACATCACGTCGCCGGGGAAGCCGAAGTCGGGGACGTGTCGGTGGGTATAGAAGCGGGGGAGCTTGCCGGGGATGGCCGCGGCGGGGGCCACGAAGCTACTGGTGATCGCGCCCCGGGCGAGATCGACGATCTCCACCCGCTGCCCCTGGACGAGGAGCGCCACCCGGTCGTGGCCCACGGCCCAGGCGATGCCTCCCGTCTCGGGGAGGCTGACCGAGGCTTGTACCTCGCGCGCGCCGAGCGCGATCGACGTGCGCCGCTCTCCTTCGACGAACACGTCGAGGTAGCGCTCATTCGCGTTGCCGTGGCTGAGCACCGCGAGGGCGCCGTCGTCGGACCACACCGTCTTGCGGATCCGCGGCGACGATGCGGTGTGGGTGGCGTGGATCTCGCCGGTATCACCGCGAAGAAAGGTCAGCTCGTCAGGTGCGGGGTCGATGGCATAGCGGTGCCACAAGAACCAGCGCCCGTCGGGGGAGACCCACGTGGTGACGCCTGGGTCCACCCTCGGCGTTGCCACCGCGTAGGCGAGCCGCTGCGCGATCGGGTCGTAGCCGGCCACGCCTCCTGACGCCCGCCCCACCACCAGCCCGGTGCGGCGGTCGAGCGCGATAGCTCCGAAGAACCGAGGTGCGTTCGGGAGCGTCGGCAGATCGAAGCGGGAGTCGCCGCGCTGGATCGCGAGCAGCGATCCGGTCGAGGTGAAGATCTGCTCGCCCAGCCACACGTAGCTGACGCCGTGGTCGCGCCCCTCGTCGGGGAACACCGTACCCACGACCTCGGCGCGGTCGACGAGCGCGATCGCGTTCGTGTCGACGTTGGTCGCGAGCCTCGCGCCCGTGGGATCCCACTGAAGCAGCCCGCGGTCGCTCCAGCCGACGAAGCCCGCGTAGGGCGTCACCGACCGCCAGCGGCCCGTCTCGGTGTCGAGCACCATGATCGCGCCGGTCTCTGCTTCGGAGTCGGTGCAGGCCACGGCGAGCCAGGGCTGGGTCGGGTGGATGGCGGCGTTCTCGAGGAGGCATCGACGTGGCCAGCCCGCGCCCGACTGAACGGGCCAGGTGGACGAGGGATCGGCAGGAGGTGTCATGAGAGTGAGGCTCGGCGAAGGCTCGTGGGTCGTCGGCACGGCGGCGGACGGCGGGCCTGTGCTCGGGGGAGGCGGCCCCGCACAGGCGAAGAGCGCGCCCGCGGCTCCCATGGGGATCAGGCGATTCATGCGGTGCTCCATGGATGGCGCCGATGGTACGTGCCCGCACTTCCCGACGCTACGCGCGGACGAGCGCGCCTCCTGCGGCTGGCTCCTGCGGCTGGCTTGCCCGGGGCCGCCACCGCGCGTGCGGTTTTTCTCGACGATGTGTCACACCGGGTGGGGCTGGCTCGTCGACCTCGCAAAGGAGGCTTCATGCTGAAGTGGATGTTTCACCGCAAACTGCGCACGTTCGAGCGCAAACACGACTACGACGCCTCGTACCTTCACGAGGTGCTCGACGCCGACCTCGGGGCGTTCATGCGGTTCAGCTTCGCGACCGGGCTCGGGGGCTACCTCCAGGACGCGCCGCTCGAGGCGCAGGTCGCCGCGGGGCTCACCGCGTCGGTGCATGCAGACTGCGGACCCTGCACCCAGCTCGGCGTGGGCTTCGCTCTCGAGGCCGGCGTCGCCTCGTCGACCGTCGCGGCCATCGTCGCGAGCGACGACGATGCCATGCCCCCCGACGCCGCCCTCGCCGCCCGGTTCGCGCGCGCCGTCATCGCCCGCGATCCAGACGCCGACCGTCATCGAGAGGAGATCACGCGCCGCTGGGGCCTGCGGGGCTTGCTCTCGCTCACCTTCGCGATCATGGCCGCACAGCTCTACCCCACGCTCAAATACGCGCTGGGCCACGGCAAGGCCTGCACGCGCGTCGTGGTCGGCGAACGGATCGTCACGCCGCCCCGGCCCCTCACGGAAGGCGACCATCCGCTCTTCGCCAGCGCGCGCGATGGAGTCGTCTAGGTTGAGCGAGCCCTCGGAAGACATGAACGCTCGCCCTCGAAGTGTTCGCGCGTGGGGTCGCGACCGATGGCCGATTTTCCCACCGCCGCTCACGGACGGATGGACACCGGACGGATCTCCCACGATGCTCCGTGGCCCAGTGGCACTTCACCCCCTCGGACTCGCCCGGCGCGCGGCTGCCGCCAGCGTCGGCGTAGCGGTCGTCGGCAGCGCCCTCGCAGGATGCGATCGGGCGCGTGAGCAGACCTATGCGCAACAGGTCGAGGTGTTCGAGCGTTTCCACCGCGTCTCTTGGGGCGAGAAGCTGCCGGACGAAGGGCGCAAGCAGCATCGGCGCGACTTCGACTGCCTGTGGGACGCTCTCGCCGACGCGGGCCGTGATCCCACCGTCGAGCTGGGCTGCTGGACGCGCCACATGGAAGCCACGACCGCCTGCCTCGAGACCGGGAAAGACATGACGGCGTGCCTCGCTCGTGGCGCCGCCGCCT
>CAZYSW010000306.1:0-7289 GCA_964650105.1 uncultured Nannocystaceae bacterium | reverse complement strand
CGTGCTCCTGGCAAAGCGCCAAAAGGTCGTCTCCGGTGGTGAACGGATAGGGGATCGTCGTCTTGTCCTCGACGATGGGGGCGTCGGCGTCCGCATCGCCGGCGACGACGAATCCACCGCCGACCGAGTAGTACGTCCGTTCCAGAACGAGATCTCCGGCCGAATCGAGCGCGCGGAAGATCATCCCGTTGGGATGGGTGGGCAGCGTCTTGCGGCGGTGGAAAATCAGGTCTCGACCGGGGTCGAGCTCGAGCGAGCGCTCATCCAGCAGGTCCAGCCGCTTTCGGGCGACGATGGCCTGCATCCGGGCGGGTACGGTGTCGGGCTCCACCCCCTCGGGCGTTTCCCCCTCGAGCCCTAAAAGCACCGCCTTGTCGGTGCCGTGCCCCTTGCCGGTGTGACCGAGCGAGCCGAACAGCTCGACTTGAACCCTCGAGGTGCGCCCGATCGAACCCTGGTCGCGCAGACGCTCGGCGAACCGCCTCGCGGCACGCATGGGGCCGACCGTGTGGGAGCTGGAGGGGCCGATTCCGACCGTGAACATGTCGAAGACGCTGAGCGCCATTCCCCCAAGGAGACACCCGAACGATCCCGGTGACAAGCGCGGACGGGGCGTCGACCCCAAAGCCCCGGCGCCCGAATCGCCCGTCGGCCGCCCGGACGTTCCGCACGTGTCCCCCCCCCCGAAACCCCACCCGCTTATTCCCCATCCGTCGAACACCCGAAACGGTAGAGTCGTCGGTCGTATGAAGAAAGTCGTCAAGGCGATCGGTATCGCGATCGGGGTCGTGCTCGGCGTCGTCGGGATCCTGGTCGTCACGTGCGTGTTGCGGTGGCCCCCCGACCATTCGGACTACCCCTACCCCGACATCCAGGCCACCGACGATCCGGCGGTCATCGAGCGCGGTGCCTACCTCGTCAACGCCGTGACCCACTGTCCCGCTTGCCATGCACCGCTTCAGGAATACGTCGCCTCCCGGCCCGGAGACGTGGTCGCTCCCAAGGGCGGGCACGAGTGGCACATGGGTCCTTTGGGGACGCTTCGCGGCAGCAACATCACGCCCGACGAGAAGACGGGCATCGGGTCGCGAACCGATGCCGAGCTGGCCCGCGCGATCCGGCACGGCGTCCGTGCCGACGGAAATCCGCGATCTTCATGATGGCCGTCGGCCCCATGACCGACGAGGATCTGACCGCCGTCGTCTCCTACCTGCGCTCGATCCCACCGGTCGAGAACGCCGTGGCTCCGCACGACGTCAGCGTGCTGGGCAAGGTGCCGTTTCAGGGACCCATGAAGGCCTTCGTCGTCCCCCACACCTATCCCGTCCCCCCGTTCGCTCCTCCCGGGGAGGTGAGCGTCGAACGGGGCCGCTACCTGGCCGAGGGCCCGGCGTTTTGCAAGGGCTGTCACACCGACGCCACGGTGACCGACGACGGCCTGGTGTTCGACGAACAAGCGCTGTCGGGCAACGTCGGCAGTCCGATTCCCGACGAGAGCGACATGGACTTCCTCTTCTACGCGCCGAACCTCACCCCCGACCCCGAAACGGGGCACATGGCGGGCTGGACCGAAGAGCAGTTCATCGAACGCTTGCGCGCCGGACGGGTCTACCCCTGACCCCCATGCCCTGGGAAAGCTACGCCAACCTCACACCGACTCCGACCTGCGGTCGCTGTGGCTGTACCTCCAATCGCTCCCTCCCACGAAAAAGAAGATCGACGCGGTCCGCAAGAGAGCCGACGAACGCGTCGACTGATCCCACTGCGCCCCGCCGTACGCCCGAGCCGGTCTTCGCCGAGCGACGGCCCGGGTCTTTTGCCGCCCGGTGGTCGTGGGCGAGGAGATCGGTGCCACCCCCGAAACGATGCGCGCCTACGTGGGTCGGCGATTCGCCCGAAACGGGCGCCGGGTCACTTCGCGACCTTGACGAAGGCCAGAGTGCTGCGATCGCTTTCGCCGATGGCGAGGTACTTGTCTTTGTCCTTGTCGCCGAGGGTCAGCGTGGGGGGCAAGGTCCACACGCCCTCGGGGTAGTCCTTGGTGTCCTTGGGGTTGGCATTCAGCTCGGACTTCTTCTTCAGCTCGAACCCGTAGCTCTCGATCTTCTTCACCAGCCAGGGCTCGGGTAGGTAGCCCTTCTCGGCGCTCTGGTCCGGATCGGTGTCGGGCGGGGCCCGGTGCTGCACGACGGCCAACACACCTCCGGGCACGAGCGCCGCATGGGCGGCGGTCATGTACCGATCCCAGAGGTCGACCCGGTGAATGTTGTGGAGCATCCGGAAGATGATGATCATGTCCAGCGAGTTCTCGGGACCGAAGTTCACCGGGTCGTCGGGACCGCCTTGAGGCACCAGCTCGACCTTCTCGTACAGGTTCCCGTGCGAGCCGATCACGATCTCCATCCACTTGGCCGAAAAGCGCTGATACGGATCGGACGACTGCGCGTCGTGGCCCGCGAGGTACAGCTTGCCGTCTCTGGCCAGCAACGGTGCGAGGATCTCGGTGTACCAACCCGCCCCCTGGCCGACCTCGAACACCTTCATGTCGGGGCGCAAACCGAAGAAGGTCAGCGTCTCCAGCGGCCGGCGGTACTTGTCGCGCTCGGCATTGCCGGGCTCGCGGTGCTCGCTGGCCAAGATGGCCTGCAGCGCGGCCTTGGTGTTGCGAAACTTCTTGCTCGTGAGGGCCGCCACCTTCTTTTGCAGCTCGGGCGTCCACCGAGCCCTTCGCTCCTCGGCGCGCTTCTCCAGGGCCGCGAGCCGATCGGCGAGCTGCTTTTCCAACTCGGCTTGGGCGCTGGCCTCCCGATCGTCCTCGGCCTCTTCCTCTGCGTCCTCCGCCTCGTCTTCGGACGAGACGCTCATCGGAAGGGGTGCGGCGGGTGGTGGCACCGGGGGGGCGCCGGTCGACGACTTGCCACATGCACCCAAAGCCAGCGCGAACACCAAGAGCGGGAGGGATCGTCGCATCGGTCCCTTTATACGCTCTCGCAGCCGCCGCTGGGGAGCCGGCCGGCTCACGCTTTCCAGACGTGGCGGCCGGTGTCCGCCGTGACGTCGGGGGCTTCGGGGAGGTCGACCTCGACGACCACCCGATCCTGGACCTTGAGCGCGCCGGCGACGGCGCGATAGGGCCGGATCCCCCAGCGCGAGGGGATCAACTCGATCGACACATGGATCCGATCCCCGTTGCGGCGCACGACCGTCGGCGGCAGCGGGCGTCGACGACCCGCGAGGATCAGATCGCCTTCGAGCCGGAGGGTCCCGTCGCGCTCTTCGAGTCTCCCCTCCAGCGTGATCGCCGGGTGGCGGTCGGCCTCGAGGACCTCCGACAACGCCGTACGTCGGATCTTCTCCCGATCGGCGGAATCGATGGCCCCCACCTTCAACCGGCCCTGCTCGACCGCCCCCTCGACGCGCAGGCTCTCGGGTTGCACCCGCGCCGTGACCTTGCCGTCCTCCACGGCGATCTCGAAATGGTCGAGCACCATCTTCAGATCGTGCCCCAGGCGCGACAGCAACCCCTCGCGAAACGTGAGCACCTGCAGCATCGGTGGACTGGTCATGCGTTCTTTCGACCTCGGTGCGTGGTCACGCCATCCCGCCGTTGATCCCGATGACCTGGCCGGTGATGTAGCCGGCGTCGTCGCTGGCGAGAAACGCCACGAGCTTGGCGACCTCTTCGGGTTTGCCCAGACGGCGCGCGGGGACGAGCTCCAGCGCGCGGGTAAGGTCGACCTTGGCGAGCATCTCGGTGTCGATGAGACCGGGGGCGACCGCGTTGACGGTGATGTTGCGCTTGGCCAGCTCGCGCGCCAGGCTGCGCGTGGCCCCGACCAGGCCCGCCTTGGCGGCCGCGTAGTTGGTCTGTCCACGGTTTCCGATCTGCCCCGAGACCGAGGTGATCGAGATGATCCGCCCCCACCGACGACGCACCATCGGCATCACCAGCGGCTGCGTGACGTTGAAGAAGCCGTCGAGACTGGTACGGGTGACGCGCTGCCACGCCTCGCCGGTCATGGCGGGGAACGGGGCGTCGGCCACCACCCCCGCGTTGTTGACGACCACCCCGATGGGCCCCAGCGCGAGCAGACGCTCGATCGCTGCCGCCGTCGCGTCGGCGTCTCGCACGTCGAAGGCCGCGAGCTCCACTCGAACGCCGACCTCCTCGAGCGTTCGGGCGACCCGTTCGGCCCCCTCGGCATCCTGCCGGTAGTTGACGATCACGGGGTGCCCGCGTCGGCCCAGCTCCAGGGCGATGGCCGCTCCGATCCCCCGGCTCGCGCCGGTCACCAGCGCCCAGGGTCGCTCCACCGCGCTCGGCGTCTCGCTCGGCACGGCCAAGGCTTAGCATGCCGACCGAGGCGCGGGGTCGTCGGACACGCAGTCGACACACCATCGCAGCCCGTCGCCCCGGGCCAGGGGAATGCAACCCGGCCCCGCGTCGAGCCCCCGCGTCAGCGCCAGCACCGGCGCGCACGGGTTGGCCGCGACCGAGGCGGGCAAGGGCGGCAGCGCGGGCGCCTCCACGGCCCGCCGCAATCGCCGAAGCCGCGGGCCTTCGCCGGCGCGATCCAGCAGGAGTGCGGCCGCGAGCCCCCCGTACAACCCCCCGCCGGGAGCCTCGCGCAGCGTGGGCGGAAGGCCTTCGTCGGCCACCACCAAGGCCACCGGAGCCGTGCCCTCGCCGAGCAGCGTCATCGCCTCCAGCAATCCCATCGGCACCGTCTCGTCGCCGGCGCTCACCGTGGTCGACAAGCCCCGCGCCCCGGTGGCGATGGAGATCAGCCCACCCGCGGTGTTGTGCACGCTGGTGGCGAAGCGTGCCGGCGACAAGAGCCCCTCGCCCTCGTGCATCATCGTGAGCAGGGCGTCGGTGGTCTCCATCTCGCCATACGCCGTCGCGATCACCACGGCCACCGCGGCGAGATCGATCGCGTGTCGCTCGGCGAGCTCGCCCAGCACGTGCGCGGCCATGCGGCTGAGCCGGCTCGCCCGGCGGCGCAGCGTCGGCCCGAGCAGCGTCGCCGGCGGGGAGCCGTCCTCGTCGAGCCAGACCGCCACCCCGCGCACGACCGCCGCGAGATCGCCCAGCTCGCCGTGCTCGCGCTCCCCCGTCTCGCTCACGCCTGCCTCGCTCCCAGCAACACGGCCACGTTGCTCCCCCCGAAGGCGAACGAGTTGCTGAGCACCCAGTCGCTCTCGCGCGTCCGCGAGGTCGTCAGGACGTCGATGCCCAGCAAAGGGTCCACCGGCTCGGCGCCCAGGCTCCCCGGGATCCAGCCCTCTTCGATGCTGATCGCCGTGAGCACGGCTTCGGTGGCCCCCGCGGCGCCGAGCAGGTGCCCCGTGTACCCCTTGGTCGCGACCACCTCGATCCCGCCCGGGAACACCTGCGCGAGCGCACGGGCCTCGGCCTCGTCGTTGAGGCGTGTCCCCGTGCCGTGCGCGTTGACCCAACTGACGCGCTCGGGCTCCAGCCCCGCGCGGGCCAGCGCCCGCTGCATGGCGAGCACGGCCCCGAGCCCCTCGGGATGCGGCGCGCTCATGTGGTGGGCGTCGTTCGATTCGCCCACCGCCACCAGCTCCACGGCGCTGTGCCCCTGCCGCTCGACGAGCAGCAGCGCCCCGCCTTCCCCCAGGGTGATTCCGTCCCGCGCCGAGGAGAACGGCCGGCATGGTCTCGACGACACCAGCTCCAGGCTCGCGAAGCCTCGCAGCGTCATCCGACACAAGCTGTCGACGCCTCCGGCGATCACGGCGTCGGCCACCCCCGCGGCCAGCAGCCGCTGGGCAGCGCCGAGGGCCTTGGCGCTCGACGAGCACGCCGTGGAGATCACGTACCCCGGACCGCGCGCCCCCGACAGAAACCGAATCACCTCGACGGTCGCCTGCATCGCATGACGACGCGCGACGTCGTATCCCTCCGGCAACACGCCGTCCACCATCCGCCCACGATACGCGCGCTCGGTGGCCTCGATGCCTCCGGTGCTGGTCCCCACCACGATGGCCAGTCGCGGCGCCCCCCAACGGCGACGGGCGGCCGCGATCGCGTCGTCGAGCTGCACCATCGTGGCGTGGGTCAACCGCGCCTGTCGGGTGTCCCAGGCCGCCAGCTTGGCCGGCAGCGGGGGCAGGTCCTCGACCATCCCCGCGATCACCTCCAGCCCCTCGAAGTCGTGGGCCCGCAGCGCTCCCTGCCCGGCCCGCATCGCGGCCACGACGGATGCCACGTCCGGTCCCAGGCCGTTGCACAGGCTCCAGGCGGTGATCGGGTACGCGGGCATCGATGGGCAGACCAGGATACCAGGCCGAACTCCGGATTTCGTCGGCGCGCGCTGCCGCGAAGGGGGCGCCCGCGACGATCAGTCCGCGGCGTCGGGCGGAACGTCGAAGTCGTGGAAGTCCTTGCCCTTCTCCTTGGACAGGATGTCGAGCGCCGCCGCGGCTCCGTCTCCTGCGGAGATGATGGCCTGGATCTTGTCGCGTCGCGTGCTCCACCCGGCGACGTAGAGGTTCGGCACGTTGGTGACGCCGTTCCGATCGGCGACCACGTACCCCTTGTCGTCGACCTGCAGCCCGAGCCCCTCGATGATCTTCGGCTTGGCGCCCACGGCCAAGATCAGGTAGGTCCCCTCGAACGTGCGGCCGTCGTCGGTGGTCACCGCGAACCCGCCGTCGGTCTTGGCGATCGACGTGACCTGCGCGTCGTGCAGCTTGGCCCCCACCTTGGTCACCTGCCCTCGCGCGATGGTCTGGAACTGCGTGCCGGTCATCTCCTCGATGCCCAGGTAGTTCTTCAGCAGCGCCGCGTGCATGGCGGTGTCGTCCTTCCCCAGCACCTCGACGCTCTTGTGGTTCTTGGCCAAAAACAGCGCCGCGCTCAGTCCCGCAGGTCCGTCGCCGATCACCAGTACGTCACTCATGGATCTCCTCCGAGGCGGGGGCAGCATGGACCTCGCCGCACCCCTCGGGCAAGCTCGACGTCACCGCGCCCGCGATGGTTACGTCCGCGGCGCGCCATCACGGCAAGCAGGTGCACCACACCGGCCACAGGCTCCCGGGCTCGTGAGCCCGCGGCGTGCAGTCCGGACACGCGCGCCGCGGGCCGAGCCCCGTCGGCGGCTCGCGGGCAAGACCGTAGACCGTCACCGCGTCGACCGGTGGCGAGAGGCCCGGCGGCAACGCGGCGGGGTCGTACACGCGGGCGCGCAACTGGGCGATTTCCGTCGCCAGTCGCTGCTCGACGGCGTGGCGTCCCGCCGGGCTGGCGACCCAGACGATCTCCG
>CAZYSW010000305.1:0-7294 GCA_964650105.1 uncultured Nannocystaceae bacterium | reverse complement strand
CCACCTCCCCGGCGACGTCGGCCCCGTGCTCGCGGCGCTCGGAGGTCACGGGGTGCCCAAGGGGATTTCGACTCGCCTGAGCCGATCGCCGTCGATGGTCCACATACGCTCCCGAACGGGCGTGCAACCCTTCTCACTCATCGCGTCTGCAGCAAACGGCGCCCTCGATGGCAATCGGGCCGTCGGGCTCGGGAACGATGGACCCGATCGGCGCCTCCCCGCTTTCGGGACACCGGTAATCCGGCCGATGGATCGCCCCGTCCCCGATGTCGCCGACCACCGTGCCTCCCTGGGCCTCGCATGCCGCAGCGGTGAGCTCGGGGCGGGCCGCCACATCGTCGCCGCCCGGACCTCCGTCGGCCCCGGGGGTTGCCGCGGGCGCAGCGGCGGGCGACGTGGAACACCCAGCCACGAGGGCGAGGAGGAGGGGGAAGACCGGAGGTCGCATGCCACGCCTGTATCACGCGCGTGTCGACCCTGCGACACGACCCGGCAGCCCCCGCACGTGGTCTCGACCGACGGGTCGTCGTGCCGGCGTGCCATGCCGATCCGCAGCGCGCGCTCTTGCGGTGGGGCTCGGGGTCAGCCTGCGTCGGTTTGGTGAAACGTCTCGGCCACCCACGCCTCGATGCGGCCTCGCTCGGCATCGCCGCGAGGACCGACCGACCGCAGCGATTCGATCGCAGCCTCTACTGCCTCGCGCGATCTGGCAAGGTCGCCGATCCCCTGCTGCGCCCTCGCCATCAAGAACTGCGCCTGCGCCAAGGTCGACGGGATCGATCTTCTTTTCGGTTCGGAGCGCCAGGGCCTGGGCGAGGGCTCGGCTCGCCTGCAATCCCGTCTCCATGAGCGCGAACGCCAGGTTTCGATCACGCTGGCGCGGGATCGTCGCGGAGGTCGCGATGCGCGAACCGAGGTCATCAACGTAGTGCGCCTCGCAGCCGTGGCTGGCGCTCGGGCGGATCGAGCCCGGCCGGTCGCCGATCTGCGGCGGAAGCCAGTACCGTAATTCGGTGCGGAGGAAGCTGGCCCATGCGGTCGCGCTCACGGCGACGTGGCTCGCGGCGAGCAGTCCGGCGTATCCCCTCGCCACGCCGCTCGACGCAGGGAGGCTCGCTCCCGATCCGCCGCCGACGAGCGTCGTCGACCCCCCGATCGTGCCGTTCGAGTCGCGATCGCGCGTCAACCTCGATGCGGTCTACTGGACGGCGCCGCGCAGCGAGTCGCTGAAAGACGTCGCCGAGCGCTTCGGATTGAAAGCCGCGGACCTGCGCAAGCTCGATCCCTCGGTAGGTCCTCGCGTGGAGGCGGGGCAGCGCGTGCTGGTGTATCGCCACATGCCGGGTACGGTGTCCCGCTCGATCGGCGCACCCAACCGTGGCCGGATGGAGCACGGGGCTCCCCTCCCGGAAGGAGAGGGGTGGAAGCTGCGGGCTTATCGCCCACGTACCTGGGCGACGCGCCACGTGATCACGGAGCTCGCGACCGCGCTCGCCGACTGGCGCGAGCGATTCCCCGACGCACAGCCGGTCTTGCTCGGCGAGCTCGCCCGGCCCCGGGGCGGGAGGGCGCGGCCGCACAAGTCGCATCGCACCGGTCGCGACGTCGATCTCGGGTACGTCCTCCTCGAGCCTCCCAATCCGCACCGTTTCACCCAGGCCACGCCGGCCACACTCGACGCCGCCGCCACCTGGGGATTGGTCGAGCGGCTGCTCGCGAGCGGCTCCGTCGAGTCGATCTTCATGGCCGGGCAGGTGCAGGCGCAGATTCTTCCCTACGCGATGGCCACCACCGATCCCTCGCGGCTGGTCGCGCTGTTCTCCGTGCTCGCCACGAATCCTCGCGAGGAGAAGAAGGCGATCATCCGCGCGTGGGGCGGTCACGACGACCACATGCACATCCGCTTCGCCTGCATCGAGACCGACACCGACTGCCGCGCCCCCAAGACCCGTCGCCGGGGCAAGAAGAAGGGAAAGAAGCGACGCACCTGAGTAGAGCGCGTCCACCCGCGCCGGGTGGCGCGAGCTGCTACAGTCGTGTCTCATGAACGCTTTCGCGAAGCTCTCCTCGACGCTGCTGGTTGCAGCCGTCCTCATCCCCGCCTGCGGTGCCGATCGGCCCGCCGCACCCACCGAGGCCGCCGCACCGCCGTCGACCACCGGCGACGCCGACGAGCTCGGCACGGTCGCGAACGCCACGCGACCCCAGATCGCCGCGGACGAGCCCGTTCATGACTTTGGGACGATCGCGGCGACCGACGCGGTCGAGCACGTCTTTCGGATCCGCAACGTCGGAGGCGCCGACCTCGAAATCGAGCGCGTCCAGCGGACGTGAGGCTGCACGGCGACCGTCATCTCCGATGACGTGATTCCCCCGGGTGGGGAAGGCGAAATCAAAGTCACGGTGCGGCCCAAGGGCGGGGAGACCGAGATCGTCAAGAACATCGTGGTCTTCAGCAACGACCCCGAGCAACCACAATTCACCTTGACCGTGAAGGGCACGGTGCTCGTCGACATGGTCGCCGTACCGCAGTCGCTCCCGATCCTGAACCTCGCTCCAGGCGAGCCGGGGACCGCCACCTTCTCCGTGGAGCGCAGTCGGGACTCCACCGCTACCGTGAAGTCCGTGCGCGTGGAGGATACGAAACGTTTCTCGATTCGCGAGATCGAGACCCGACCCGGAGCGCTGGCGACCTACGAGGTCCGGTTCTCCGGCGGCGACGTCGGCACGACGGCCACCAACGTCGTCGTCGAAACGACCGGTGAGCATACGCCCCGACTCACGATCCCCGTGCACGCGAGCGCGTCCTACAACCTGCGCTATCCCAAGCGCATCACCCTCGTCCGGCGCGGCACCGGTCCGGTCGAGCAGGTTCTCCGCATCTCGACGCGTCGCGGCGATCCACCCCGGATCCGAAAGGTCGAGGATCCCGACGGCCTACTCGACATCGAGGTGCTCGAGCCCGATGGACCGACGGTCGGCATCCGGTTGCGCGTACACGACGACGCGTTGACCAGCATCGACGAGCGAGCCGTCCATGCGCTGTTGGTGCATACCGACGATCCGCACGAGCCCGAGGTGAAGATCGAGTACGGCCTCGCGAATGCCCCCGCTCGCACCCGCCCCAAGACGCCGTGATCGAGATCGTCGCCCGGTGGCTCGCCGGACGCCAGGCGAGCCGAGGGTCGTCCCTGCCTCGTGTGCCGCCGTGGCCCTCGCTGCCCGACGCCCCTGGGCGCCGAAGCGGCGCTGGTTCAGCCATACTTCTCGCTCATCGCGTCCCACGAGCGCTGCGCCAGCTCGCGCAGCACTTCCCGATCCACGTCGGCGAGCTTGTTGATGTACAGGCAGCTCTTGCCGGTCTTGTGCTTGCCGAGCTTCCTCATCAGCGGAGAGCTCTGCAGCAGCTCGGGCATGAGGTAGACGACCAGGTTGGTCTTGCGGGGGGAGAAGCCGATCTTGGGCCAATCCGCCTCGCCCAGCGAGTTGGTGTACGTGTAGGACCCGTAGCCCACGATGGACGGGCCCCACATGGCGGGTCTTTCGCCGGTGATCTCCCGGAGCATCTTGTCCACGGCTTTGGCGTCGGCGCGGCGCGTGTCGGCTTCGATCGCGGCGAAGAAGGCGGCTACGGAGGCCTTCGTTTTCTGGGTCTTGACGCGAGCCTTCTTGGTGGCGGCCTTCTTTGCCATCCCCGAATTGTCCGGCGAAGCCGGGCGGCGCACAACCCCGCCTCGCGCCTCGCCGATCCGCCCGCCTCACGAGCGGTCGCTGGCGGCACGTCGAAATTCCAGCTTCAGCTCCAGCAGGACCTCGTCTTTGATCAGGTCGTCGGCCATGCCTGCGTAGACGATCCCGAAGTCCTTGCGGTCGATCTTGAAGGACGCGTCGGCCGACACCCGCTCGTCCGAGATCCGAGCCGTGGCCGGGAACGTAATCCGCTTGGTGATCCCCCGAATCTCGAGATCGCCGGTGACTCGCCAATCTCCGTGTTCGTTCGACGGACCCTCGATCTCTGCGAGTCGGAACCGAGCCTCGGGGAATTTCTCCACTTCGAGAAAGTCGGCGTTCCGCAGGTGCTGCTCGAGTCGATCGGGCTCGATCTCGACGCTGCGGGTATCGACGGAGATCTCCATCCCCACGATATTCCCGTCTTTGTCCATCTCGAGCCTGCCAGTGGACGTCTTGAAGCTTCCGCGGTGGTCGGCGGTGACCTTGGCACCGACGAACTCGATCCGCGAGGTCGCCGGGTCCAACTCGAGGGTACGGGCCACGGCGGTCGAGGCATGCCGCGGGGCAGCGCTCGCGGGCGCCTCCTCGACGACTGCGGCCGCTTGCCTGTCGAGCTCGCTTCGGCACGCGGCCGCACCGACGATGCCGGCGAGCAGTGCCGTGGTGGTGAACTTGGTGAACGTTCGCATGGCTTCGGCTCCAATCGAGTGGGCGGAGGGATTCAGGGCGCGTAGTAGAAGCGCTCGTGGACAACCTTGCCGTCGCGCCAGCGGCGTACGGCCACCTCGGTCATCTTGGTACGTTGCCCACCCTTGAAGGTGATGTCGAAGCTCATCTCCGCGAAGCTCACGTCGTCACCGGCCGCCGTGCTGAGCAGCTCGGCCCCGTGAAACGCCTCGATCGACCCGAAGAACTCCTGCTCCCGGATTCGGTTGGCGTCCTTGCCGACCGTGGGCTCCTCGAGGTTCTCCTGCATCACCACGTCGTCGGCGTAGAACCGTTCGAACGCATCGAGGGCTTCACCGCGCATGATCATCTGATTCAGTTCGTCGTTGAGCTGCTGGACGGACATCGGTCACTCTCCTGGTGGGGCCTCGCCGGTCGTCGAGGGCCTCGGAGGGGAAGCGTGAAAGCGTCCCGTCTTCAAGACAAGGATGCGAAACTGGAATCAATGTTCCATGGGCGGGACGTTCCGCTCGCCCGGGGGAGGAGCCCCCCTCGACGATGGCCCAGGTCCGGGTGCCGGATCACCGGGCCCGGCCTGTTCGCCGCACCTTCGCACCGAGCGACCAGGGACCGGGGCCGACGACGATCAGGAAGATCGACCCCATCAACATCGAAAAGTCCGTGCGAGCCGCGTGAGCCATTTCCCAAAATCCCTGCTCGACGAGGATGGGGATCTTGGTCGTGGCGATCGCGGTCAGCATCACGACGACGAGCGGGATCGGGGCGAGGCGGCCCAACAGGCCGAGCAGAACCAAGAGGCCGCACACGATCTCGGTGGCACCGACGAAGGGCCCCAGAAGCTCCGGCTTCGGCAGACCGATCTGGGCGAAACGGCCCGCACCACGGCTCGCCGGGAAAAGCCACTTCTGGATCCCTTCGGACAAGAACACCCCGCCGACCATGAGCCGGACGAGCACGGCTGCGCGGACGTCTCCGGTGCCCATCAGCCACGCGCGTATCGACTCGCGCCCAACGACGGCGTCCACGTGCTCCGCAGCGGGGCCGAGGCCGGAGGTCATCGTCGGAGCTTCGCACTCGCACGCTCGACCCGCCAGAGCCGGATGCGGGCTAGTGGGCTCGCCGACGGCTTTCGTCGAAAAGATCGAGGCCCGCGCGCCCCTGCGGACGCGCGGGCCTCGTGACCGCGAAGATCGACGCGAAGGGTAGGGGACGAGCGCCGTCCAGACCCGGATCTCGGAGAAGGGCGGCTCCGGGCCCGCCGCCTAGCGTCGGAACGATGCCTATCGGAGCGCACCCGCCCGGTTCCCGTCGTCGGCCCCGACGAGGCAGCTCTGGTCGTCGCAGTCGGACGCCGCTCGCGACTCGCGAGATTCGGAGATCAAGGCCTGCACGGCGGCCCCTACCTCGAGATCTTCGAGCCGGCCGAAGATCTGGGCGCGGCGCCGACCCTCGCGATCGATGAGCACGAGGGTTGGCGTGCCACGCATCCCATAGGCGGACATCGTGGTGGGAACCGCGCTGTCCCCGGGACGATCGACACCGACCGGAAACGGAACCCGATACTCGTGCAGGAATGCGCGGAGGGCCTGGGGTCCCATCACACTGTGATGCTCGAAAACGGTGTGAAGCCCGACGACGCACACGTCCCGAGGGTCGAAGGTGGCGTGGATGCGAGCAGCCTGAGGAAGACCGTGGGCCACACACCCGGGGCAGAGCATCTGGAAGGCGTGGAGAACCACCACCCGTCCTCGAAGCTCGGAGAGCTCGAGGGGGAAGGTGTTGAACCACGGCGCTGCCGTCCAAGGCGGCGCGAGCTCGGCTCGGTCGATCGGCACGAGGTCGATCATCAATAGTCTCCCTGGATGACGTAGGGGCGGCTCCACAGCGTCACTTGGAGCAGCACCGACTTGCGCCAGGCGTTCTGCATGGCGTCCACCTCGTCCCGGCCGAGGCCCGAGGACGAGAGGAACGGCCGGAGCGTGTCGACGATGGGCTGGGCCAGCAGCGGAAGGTAACGGAATTCCACCAGCGGCGTGCTCTTGACCCCATCGGCCTCGTTTTTCCCCACCCGGTGATGGCGGCGGCCGATCTCGAACTGGTAGCGGAGCCACGCGTCGTCGTACTCCGCTCTTGCCGTGTCGCTGATCCACTGGCCGAAGCGAGCGCGCACTCGACCCAGGTACTCGGCGTTGGGCTTTTGGGTCTCGGTGTCGACGAAGGACGCGACCAGAAAGTCGTGAGAGCCGACGAACCCGTACCAGACGTCGAGGATCTGCTCGGTCTGGGGCACCAGGATGTCGTGCGAGCGGCGCAGGGCGGCGACGTCGTCGTCGCCGAACAGGCAGGCCGTCTTCATGCGCTCGAAATCGGCGCTGGAGATGGGCGCCTCGGGCAATTCCGGGTCGCCGAGTCGGTAGCCGGGGATGTCAGAGGAGTGTGCGTGGGTCACGGTAGGCCTCCATGGGAAGGAGATGTGGTTTCGACTCGAAACTACTTGCCGGACCGGGCCGCGTCAAGCTAGTTTTGTGTCGAAACATTCCGTGGCCCAGGACTCCCTTCACAACCTCCTCGAGCGGCTCGGAAACCTCCTGCGCGAACACGCCCGGACGATCGCCACACGGGAGGGGCTCAAGCTCGCCCAGCTCGATGCGCTCGTGTATCTGTCGCGGGCGAATCGCTACAGCGACACCACTTCGGCCGTCGTCGACTACCTCTGCGCGACCAAGGGGAGCGTCAGCCAGACACTCGCCGCGCTGGAGGACAAGGGACTCGTGCAGCGTGTCGCGGACCCGTCCGACGGCCGGGTCCACCATTGCCGGCCGACCCCCGAGGGATACCGGATCGCCCGAGAAGCCTTCCCCTCCGCGCTGTTGCA
>CAZYSW010000304.1:0-7301 GCA_964650105.1 uncultured Nannocystaceae bacterium | reverse complement strand
GCCTATCGCAACCTGCACGAGATCGGCATCGACCGCATCCGTGCCCACAACATGGCGTTGTGCCAGATCGTGATCGATCGAGCCCAGGAGGCCGGCCTCACGATCCACTCCCCGCTGCGTCACGAATCCCGCACGGGCTTCGTGGCCGTCGACTTCCCCGGCAGCGACGCGGCGAGCAAGACCCTGGTCGCCGAGGGGTACAAGCACGACTGGCGCCCCAACTGCGGCCTGAGGATCGGCCCCCACTTCTACAACACCGAAGACGAGGTCCACCGCATGATGGACCGCATCATCGACCTCGCCCGCCGCTGACCCCCCGCCCTCCCCCGGCCGGAGCTGGAACTGGCGCTGGAACCGGCGCTGGAACTGGAGCCGAAGCCGGAGCCGGAGCCGGAGTCGGACCTGGAGTCGGAGCCGGAGCGGCCTTCGGCGGGTCCGGGCCCCGGATCCCGGGGCCCGTGCGACACTTGACCGCAGGCCCGGGCGGACCGTCGATGGACGGGCAACCCACGCGGGCCGACCGCGACAAACGGGATCGACATGAGACGTCCTTCGGCTTTGCACTCCTTTGGCTTTCCTGTGTTCCTCGCCGCCCTCGCGTGGGCGTGCGGGCCCGATCCCGCGGGCAGCGATTCCGGCGGAAGCGAGGGGTCGGGCGACGAGACCTCCGTGGGCACCGAATCGATCGAGGACACCGGGGTCGCCGACGGCTCGGGGGACGAAACCGGAGGGATGGCCGACGGCGTGGCCGAGGCCTTCCTCGAGCGCCTCCTTGGTCTGTGGGTCGCGCCGGTCACCTCGTGGACCTCGGTGGGCAACTTTCCGACCATGAACATGGACGTGCGGCTGGCGAGCCCGAGCGTCGTGTTCTCTCGCGTCGACCTCGACGGAGGGAACAACCTGCGCTTCGCCTTCGCGTTCGAGGACCACGACGGGAGCATCCAGCTCGTGTTCCGCAACGGCGGGTACTTCCAGGGCATCCTGCGAGACACGCGGACGCGGCTGGAGGACTACGACCTGCAAGAAGAGCGGTTCCGCTTCTGTGCGCTCGTGGCGGGCTGTGCGTACGTGGACGCGGTGTTCGATTTCGACGGACCCGATCGGCTCGACCTCGACGTGACGGTGATGGGCATGATGCACATCCACTGGAGCCCGACGCGGGTCGAGACCCGCGAGGCGCCCGCGACCTATCCGCAGTTGGATCCGCAGCCCGGCGACGCACCGTTCCCGGAGATGCCGACGTTGACCGCCCACCTGTCGTGGTCACAGCCGCTGGACGAGGCCACCGACGCCTGGCTCATCCTCACCACCACCGACTGCAGCTTCACGCCCGGATCGTGCACGCCCAGTCGCTTCATCCGGGCCCGGGCCGAGGCGGGATCGACCGCCGTCGACGTGACCATCGATCAGTTGCATCCGGGCCCCTACAAGGTGCAGGCCGTCCTCGACCGCAACGGCAATCTGGGGGGCACGCTGTTTCCCGATCCCGGCGACACCATCGCGGTTCCGAATCAATCGGTCGAGGTGGCCGCCACCGGAACCACCGAGAAGGACCTCGTCCTGTCCGTCGATCTGTGATCTCGGGCTACCTGGATTCGACGGCCGTCGCGCTGTACCAGGTGGGCCCGAAGCCGCGATTGCGGATGAACGCGGGCGAGGGCTCCAGCTCGTCGACGCGGGCCAGGCGTCCCTCGCCCGAGAGCACGAAGAGGCCGCGTGGCTCGGCCGCGGCCGTGGTCGCATCGTAGCTGTACAAGAGAACGTTCCCACCGTCGTCCACGGCCATCGCTCGCATCGGGATCCCGATGAACTGCTCGAGGCCCAGGCTCGAGATCCGCAACACCAGCCCCTGGCCGGTGGACAGCGACGCGTCCACCGCGGCACAGCTCTGCACGACCCAGTGCCCCTGGGGGCTGACGACCGTCGCGGAAGTGGCGGTGCAGCGATGCTGCTCGGCGTTCACCAGCCGCATGCCTCGCGCATCGCCCCTCGCCACGTGCCCCTGCGACGACACCAGCAGCAACGCACGTCCCGAATCGACGAAGAACGGCAACGGGGAGAAGCCGTGCTTGGGGAGCGTCTGCATGGTCCCCGCCGAAAGGTCGAAGAGGTAGAGGCGCAGCTCGTCGTCGAGCACCACCACGTCGTCGGCGAGCTGGGCGACGAGATGCGGGTCGAGCTCCGCCGGGCATTCGGGCAGCACGACCTCGCGCGCATCGACCGGCGACCACGGTGTCCCCGCGTCCAACCACGACCACCACCGCAGGACACAGGGCTGATCCGCGAGAGCCGTCACGCTGGTTCCGTCCGGGGAGGCGCACAACCCGGAGCTGCACCCCTGCGTACGAAGGCGTCCGGGGTACAGATCGGGATCGATCGCTCGCGCGGTGATGCGTCCCCATCCGAGGACCGTGGGCTCGGCCACCGCCGGGATCGTCCCCGCGTCCTCGGTCGTGCCGTGGATGCTCGGGTACGCCATCGCCTCGACGCGCCCGTCCGCACGCGGGGGATCGTCGCTGCGCTCGAACCAAAACACGACGGGTGCCGCAGAGGCGGTGCGAGCCGCCCAGCGACTGCGGTGGGCGTCCTCGAACGTCGGATGCACCGTCCACGACTGCATCCCCCGATCGCCGCTGAGCGCCATCAACACCAAGGTGAGCACCGGGACGTTCTCGATCTCTCGCAGCAGCGCGTCGTCGTTGCGGCTGTAGGAGAAGAACTGCTCGTACGCGCGCCCGCTCGATTCCACCTGGCCGAAGCTCCCCCGCCGGCGGTCCGAGAAGCTCTGGTAGACGGTGCGGCCCCGCACCGTGGCCGCCAGGGTCACCCCCTCGCCCCGACCGTCGACCCCGATCAGCAGGTCGTCGGTCGCCGTTCCGGCGACCGTGGGATGCAGCGCGAACGACCATCGTGCGCCACGGTCGTAGACCTGGATGCGGTACTCGTCGGCGCGATCCGCCTCCAGCCACACGGCGACGGCGTCGACGGCTTCGGTGGCACAGCCGTGGGCGGTCGCGAGCATCGCCGCGAGCACGCCGGGCGCACTGGCCGCAACCGCTCGACGCCCGGCGCCTCGCTCCATGCCGAAACGCTATCAGCCGCCGGGGTCACGCGGCAGCCGCGGCCCACTCTCGCCACGCCGTCCGCTCTCGTGCGGCTTGCGCCGATGTTCGGCATGGGGCAGGCTTCGCGTCCCATGGCTGGCGAAGAGGACGACAAGGCCGGTTCCGCCCCCGATCTCCCGGACGAGAACGCAGACGCGAACGACGAGGAGGCTTTCGGCGAGGACGCCGAGGACGATCCCGAGCTCGTGCAGGAGGCCGCTGCTGCGATCGAGCTGGTGGTCCTCCCCATCGCTTGCACCAACGAGGGCAAGGGTGCCCCTCTGGCGATGGGCGTCCAGCGCTGGTGGGCGCAGGAGCTGGCGGCACGCGGCGCGAAGGCGGCGGCTCCGGTCTTCACCGCGCTCGCCGAGCAGAACGGTCGCAAGGTTCCGGCCCTGATGGTCTTCCGCGAGCCCTGGAACGATCAGCGGGCGCGCGAGGGGATCAGCCGGTTCCCCAACGCGAAATTCGGCCTCGTCACCGACATGCGGGTGGACGAAAAGGCGGTGGCGGTGACCTCTCGACTGGTGCAGGTCGCCGGTGACGCCCTCGAGGAGCTCCAGAAGTGGTCCTGGGCCGCAGCCGCCGAGGAGCTGCCGGAGCGCTTGCTCGCCGTGCTCGCCGATCTCGCCAAGCGCTTCGAAGTCGAGCTCGAGCACACCACCTGCCAGGAGGCCTTCGGGACGTCGAACCAGCAGGCCCTGACCTCCTTCCTGGTGGGGCTCGGGAACCTGTCCGCGCTGCAGGGGCGGTGCGTACCGACCACCCCCGATCAACTCCTGTCGCCGTTCATGGACGCCCTCAACCGGGACGCGAAGATGGACCTGGCCATGCAGGGCCTGCACATGATGGTCGACATCCTCACCAACAATCCGATCGACCAGTCCGCGATCCCGCTGTCGGTCCAGGCGTTGTCCATCGCCGCCCAGCGGCGCAAGGACGACAAGCGCGCCTACCATCACCTGGCGACCATCTTCGGCCGGCTCGGGGACGTGGCGTCGGCCGTGCAGGCGTTCAATCAGGCCTTCAACCTCGACCCCACCGACGAGGCGATCACCACCCAGTTCATCGACACGCTGCGCGGTGCCGGGGACAACGCCAACGCCATGAAGGTGGCGCAGTTCGCCGCCGAACGGGGCAACGAGTCCCCCAAGCTGATGGCGCGCATCGGCTCGCTGATGATCGAAAACGACCAGTTCGACGAGGCCGAGCCCTTCTTGCGCCGTGCGGTCGAGGAGGGCCAGGTTCCGAGCGCCTTCGGCGATCTCGCCAACGTCTTGTGGGACCGGGCCGAGGACGACGAGGAGGGCCGCGAAGATCGCGAGGAGGCCATGGCCCTCCTCCAAAAGGCCGTGGAGCAGCCGGCCATCGCCAAGAGCACACTCGACATGCTCCTCGACCTCCACGAGGACGAGAAGAACGAGCAGGCCACCATGCTGCTGCTCGAAGCGGCCAACAAGCACCCCCAGAACGCGACGGTGCTCCGGTACGTCGCGACCATGTACCTGGAGGGTGACGATCCCCCCAAAGCGCGCGAGTTCCTGGACCGGATCCTCGCCCTCCCGCGGCGTACGCTCGACGACGACGCGTTCGCCCGACGGGGAAGGCTCCAGCTCGACGTGGAGGACTTCGAGGAACGCTACGACGATGCCATCGAAAAGGTGCGTTCGGGCGATGTGGCCCAGGCCACCGAGGCCGCGAAGTTCCTCCGCGAGATCATCGCCAAAGACGAGCGCTTCTGGCAGCCACACCTCATGCTCGCGCTCGCCGTCCGGGAGACGGAGGGCGACTTGGCCGCCCTCGCTCACCTGAACAACGCCGTTCGGCTGCGGCCCAACGACCCCGAGATTCGCAACCTCATCGCGGCCATCCTGCGCAAGCAGGGGCGGCCGCGCGAGGCCGTCGACCACTTGCGGGCGGTCGTGGCGCTCAATCCCCGCGAGATCGATCCGGTCGTGAACCTCGCCAGTTGCATGCGCGACGCCAACCTGTTCGACGAGGCGCGCCAGGTCTGTCAGGCCGCCTTGCAGATGCTGCCCGACCACCCCGAGTTCAAGCGCATCCTCGATAGCTTGCCGCCGGCCAAGAACGCCTGAGGAACGCTCGACCGAGGTCACCCATGAAGCTCTCACGCGACCTCTTGCCCGACGACGTCGTCACGGCTCGCCTCGGCCAGGGCTGGACGCTGCAGGACAAGAAGCTCCACAAGCGCTTCGAGTTCGACGACTTCGTCTCGGCGTTCGGATGGATGGCCCAGGTGGCGCTGGAGGCCGAGAAGCTCGACCACCATCCGAACTGGTCCAACGTGTACCGCACGGTGGAGGTCACCTTGTGGACGCACGACGCCGGCGGGGTCACCGAGTACGACTTCGAGCTGGCCGAGCGTATGGATCGTCACGCGTCCCGAGGCCGTGCGTGACGTTCACGAGTCGCTCGATCAGCGCTGGTAGCGGAAGATCCGCGTGCCCTTGTTGATCTCGAAGATGAACGCAAACCCGAACTCGATGAGGCCGGTCTTTGGATCGACGAGGCCCGGGGGCGGATTCGAGAAGGGCTGTGCCGCTCGAACCGCCCGTATCGCTTCCTCGTCCAGGTAGGGCACGTCGCTGGAGTCGTCGAGGCGGATGTCGTGCAGGCTCCCGTCCGGGTTGAGCACGATGAGGAGACGGGTTCGACGCGTCTTCGTGCCGTAGATCCGGCCGTCGGGGTCTCGCGAGGCGTGCAGCACCTCGGGGTGCCAGTGCTCGGCGACCGCGTTCCTCACCCGGTTGAAGAACGAGGCGTACTTGTATCGCTTGGAGTTGAGGATGTTCTCCTCGCCCTCCTCGATGTCGTCGCCGAGGGCATCGAACGATCCGGGCGAGCCCCAGTGCTGGCGTAGGGCATTGGGCAGGCCCTTGCTCCCTCGCGGGGACAACGAGCCCGCCGAGCCTGCGTTCTTGGCGAGCTGCCCTTGCTCGTCCACCGCCGCGTCGGCGGGACGGCTCCCCTCGCCGCTGCCTTCGGACCCCGTGGCCTGGGGCGCCAACGGGAGGGCACGACCCGTGTCCCGCGAGGAGGAGGACCCCTGCTCCGACTGTCCCTGTTCCGCGTCCGGACGATCGCCGCGCTGCGTCGCTCGTGGTCCGGGGGTGGGCCGTCGGTTCGGCGCGCGTGTCTCCTTGTCGGTGCGATGGTCGAACTCCGAGAGGTGCTCGGTGTCCCTTTCCGGTGGCCGCTCGTCGGTCAGCCGGTCGAGGTTCACGATCTTTCCGTCGGGCGTCCTCGGCTCCTCGGGCGGCACCGCCTCCTCGTCGTCCGGCATGGCGGAGGAGGGATCGAGCAGCGAGACCTCCATGACCCCTCCCCCGACGCGGATGGGCGGGGCGCCCCACCGCAGCCCGATGAGCTGGTCCCCGAGCGGCCACAAGAGCAGGTGCACCGCGACCGAGCCCGCCAGCATCGCGAGTGCCGTCGCGAGCGTGCCCTTGCGGCGCGGGGGCGAACGCGGGGGAGGCTCGGCGCGCAGAGGGTATCGACGACGCCGCATCGGTCAGCCCCCTGCCCTCCGACTCGCACGCCTGTCGCCGTGGTCACGCATCGCGGGCTCGTTCCCCGAGCGCGCCCTACGCCCCGCCACCGCGCTCACGCGGGGCCGCCACGCTCGTCGCCAGTATAGCGGTCCATGCGCCGAGCGCTGCCACGGCTCACCGGTCGGGAACCGGCACCGCGTCGGCAAGCACCGCGGCCAGCACCGAAGGCGCATCGAGCAGCGCCTCACTCGGCGAAACGACGAGCGCGACGATGCGATCGCCGACCGCGCGTTCGATGATCCGACCGACCTCCGCCCCGTTTCGGCGCAAGGCGAACGTCGACAACGCCGTCACGTCGCCCCCCGCCGCCGCGTAGGCCTCGGCGAACGCCTCGGGCGGAGCCTCTCGAGGCACCGCGATCACCTCGCGTCCGAGCACGGGGTTCGCCACCAGCACACGCGGGCCCGGTTCCGGATCGGGTGCCCGTGCGTCCATCGACGGCCTCGGAGCGGAGACCACGAGCTGAGCCAACCGCCCGCTCCGTCGCGCGAGGGTGTCCACCAGACCCTCCGACTGCGGCAACGGCAGCTCCGGCCTGCTCGCGGCCGTCGCCAAAGACCAGGTCCTGGGAAGCTCGAACCTCACCCCCCGATGATCGAGCGTCCGCGTGCGGTGCTCGGCCGTG
>CAZYSW010000303.1:4472-7307 GCA_964650105.1 uncultured Nannocystaceae bacterium | reverse complement strand
GCCTTCCGCCAGAACGTAATGGGGAGACCAACCGGAAGCACCGCCGATCGAATTCGACTCCTCGAGCGTGCGGAGGAAGCCGTACTCGAGGAAGGGGCTGTGACCGTGGTCGAGAGCGTCCCACGCCGCGGGATCGACGCCCGCCAGATCTCGCTCGACCCGTACGGTCAGGCGCCCGGCATGAGGAGGATCCGGCTCCACCGCGCCTACCCTTTACGCCGCAACGCACCGGCTCGCAAACCCATCGCGCGAGCCGAGGCCTTCGCCCGCGCCCGGGGCCGGTGGGGCAGCGCGACGAGGGATCTGCCGACGTCACCGCCGTCGACCCCGAGGGAACACGGCGCCGCGGGGCACTCGATGCGCGACATCGAAGGATGGGCGCCTCCGACCCGCGTCCGGCTGGTTTCGGGCTCGTCCCATGCGGGGCGCGGCAAGCTCGCGGCACCTTGGGCGCGGCCTGCTAGAATCACCGGCGACCCACGGTTCACCAGTGAGCGACAGAAGACAGGAAGACCGCGAGACGGGAGTGGTGCTCCGCGAGCGCGAGGAGAAGAAGCTCAAGCGCCCGCGCATGTTCCGCGTCATTCTCCACAACGACGACTTCACCCCGATGGATTTCGTCGTGCGGCTCCTGGAGACGGTTTTTCACCGCAGCGAGTCGGAAGCCACGGCAATCATGCTGCACGTCCACAACCACGGCCAGGGCGTAGCCGGCGTCTACACGCACGAAATTGCGGAGACGAAGGTCGCTCAGGTCCATCTGCTGGCTCGCAAGAACGACCATCCGCTGATGGCGTCCATGGAGCCTGACGACGAAGACGACGATGCTGAGTGAAGAACTGAAGGAAACCATCAATTCGGCGATCGAAGACACTCAGCGCCGCCGCCACGAGTACCTCACGCTGGAGCACCTCCTCCTCGCTCTTCTCGACGATCCCAGCGCCAAACGAGTGATTCGAGGCTGCGGGGGAGACATCGACGCCATTCGGAAGGATCTCGAGTCCTTCCTCGACACCAACATGGAGCGGATCCCCGACGGGGCGACGCTCACGACGCACCAGACGATCGGCGTGGGCCGTGTCCTGCAACGCGCCGTGCTGCACGTTCAGGGCGCCGGCAAGCGCGAGGTGACCGGGGCGAATCTCCTGGTGGCCATCTTCGCCGAGCCCGAATCGCACGCGGTCTACATCCTCAGCCAGCACGGCATCACCCGCCGGGACGTCACCCTCTACATCTCCCACGGGATCGGCAAGGGCTCCGGGAGCTCGCTGGTCCGAAGGGCGCCCGGCAACCCCAACGGGGGCGCCACCGAGGACAACGACTCGGGGGACGTGGCCGACGATCCGTTGGCCGCCTACGCCATCGATCTGCAGGCCAAGGCGGAGGCCGGCCGCATCGAGCCCCTCATCGGCCGCGACGCCGAGATCATGCGGCTCGTCCAGGTGCTGTGCCGACGCCGCAAGAACAACCCCGTGCTGGTGGGGGACCCCGGCGTGGGCAAGACCGCGGTGGTCGAGGGGCTCGCCCTCCGCATCCACGAGGGCAAGATCCCCGCCCCGCTCAAGGACGCGCGGATCTACGCGCTGGACATGGGCGCCGTGCTCGCGGGCACCAAGTACCGCGGGCAGTTCGAGGAGCGGCTCAAGGCGGTCATCGCGGCCATCGAGGCCGACCCGGACGCGGTGCTGTTCATCGACGAGATCCACACGGTCGTCGGTGCGGGTGCGACGTCGGGCGGGTCGATGGACGCCAGCAACCTACTCAAGCCCGCGTTGACCTCCGGCGCCGTGCGGTGCATCGGGTCGACGACCTACAAGGAGTTCAAGAACGCGTTCGAGCGCGACGCCGCGCTCGCCCGCCGGTTCCAGAAGATCGAGATCCTCGAGCCGAGCAAGGAGGAGACGCTGCTCATCCTGCAGGGGCTCAAGTCGGTCTACGAAGAGCACCACAACGTCCGCTACACGCCCGAGGCCCTCGAAGCGGCGGTGGAGCTCGCCCACAAGTACCTTCGCGATCGCAACCTCCCGGATTCGGCCATCGACGTCATGGACGAGACGGGGGCTGCGGCCCGGCTCATGGCCACCGCGCCGGTGCCGGGATTCACTGGCGCCCGGCCGTCGACCGAGAACGATCTCGATCGCGGTTTGGGCGACGTTTCGGATCTGGACGTCGACGAAGACGAAGGGGAACGCCCCGATCCCGTCGTCATCGACGTCCCCGACGTGGAGGCGGTCATCGCCCGGATGGCCCGCATCCCGCCCAAGTCCGTCTCCACCGACGACAAGCAGGTGCTCGCCCGCCTGGAGGAAGGCCTCAGCGAGGTGATCTACGGCCAGGCGGCGGCGGTACGCACCGTGACCCAGGCCATCAAGCGGGCCCGCGCCGGGCTGGCTCGCCCCGACAAGCCCATCGGCTCCTTTCTGTTCGCCGGTCCCACGGGGGTGGGCAAGACCGAGCTCGCCAAGCAGCTCGCGCGCCTTCTGGGCCTGCCGTTTCTGCGCTTCGACATGAGCGAATACATGGAGAAGCACAGCGTCAGCCGCCTGATCGGGGCACCCCCGGGGTACGTCGGATTCGATCAAGGCGGGCTTCTGACCGACGCGGTGTCCAAGCAGCCGCACGCGGTCCTGGTCCTCGACGAGATCGAGAAGGCGCACCCGGACATCTTCGCGGTGCTCCTGCAGGTCATGGACAACGCGACGTTGACGGACACCACCGGTCGCAAGACCGACTTCCGCAACATCATCCTCATCATGACCTCGAACGCCGGGGCGCACGAGATCAGCGCGCGCAAGGTGGGGTTCGCAGACGAGGGGCCTCAAGCCTCCGACGCCA
>CAZYSW010000303.1:0-4462 GCA_964650105.1 uncultured Nannocystaceae bacterium | reverse complement strand
GAGCCGGGGTATGAAGGCCATCGAGAAGGCGTTCAGCCCCGAGTTCCGCAACCGCCTCGACAAGACGGTGATGTTCGACGCGCTGAGCGAGGACATCGTCGCGCGGGTCGCCGACAAGATGCTCGGCGAGCTCGAGATCCAGCTCGCCGATCGCGACGTCCGGATCACCTACAGCCGAGCCGCGCGCGACTGGGTGGCCAAGAAGGGCTACGACAAGCTGTACGGGGCTCGCCCCATGGCGCGCGTCATCGACGAGCACATCAAGGGCAAGCTCGTCGACGAGCTCCTCTTCGGTCGCCTCGAAGGCGGCGGTTCGGTTCATGCCGACGAAAAGGACGGGGAGCTCGTCTTCACCTTCGGCGAGGAGTGGGAGGCCACCCCCGCCAAGCTCACCGAGTCCCTCTCCGACCCCGCCGTCTGACCCCACCCCCAACTTCCGGATTCCTGTTCCGGTTTCCGGTTCCGGTTCCTGTTCCGGTTTCCGGTTCCGGTTTCCTGCTCCGGTTTCCGGTTCCCGATTCCTGCTCCGGTTTCGCCGGAGCTGGAGCCCGGAGGCGGAGACTGGAGCCCGGAGGCGGAGACGGAATTGGAGCCGGGGTCTCGGGGTCGCGGGTCGGGATTCGCGGTGAATGCGCCAAATGGTGAAAACGTTTTCACCATTTGCTTCTGGACGGCGTTGTTCGGGCGAAATTCGGGCGAATTCGGGACGGTCCGGTCCGCGATCGGTGCGTCCGGAGCTCGCCGGGGAAGGGGCGAAGCGGCGGGGCTCGTGGCGCGCCGCGGGCGGTGGGGATGTCGCCGCCGCGCGTGCCGACCTCGTCGAGGGCGAGGGGATGGGCCCGGTCGTTCGGGGACCTGTCTGGCTGCGAGATCGGCGGGGTTGCGCGGGATCCGCGGCGGGGGCCGGGGGCGGAGCGCGCCGCCGGGGCACGCGATACATTTCGCCGGGTCGTGCCGTTGGAGGACCAGTGACGACGCGCTCGGCGGAGCTCCTGTGGATCGCACCCCGCGGGTTCGAGGACCGCGACGACGGCCTCGACGATCCGCTCGCGCTGTTGTGGCCGCGCGGAGCCGAGGCCGAGATCGACTGGGATGCCGTCATCCCGCGCTACGCCAAACGGATCCACGTCAGCTTGCTCGCCCGGGGCATCCCCCCCGATCGCGCCCACGAGTTGGCCCAGGAGGCCTGGTGGCGCGTGATCCAGAGCCATCGCGAGGGGCGGCTCACCGAGCTTCGCCTGCCCGGTGTGGTGATCGCCCAGGCCAACTACCTCGCGCTCGACGACCGACGGCGAAGCCAGCGACGGGCGCCGCACGACGCCTCGGTCGGGTCCGACAAGGACGTGGCCGCGGATGCTCCCGACGAGCTCGCCCTCGAGCGCCAGGTCGTGGCGCGTGACGAGCTGCGGCGGATCCTGGCGGTGGTCGAACGGGCACATCCCAACGCCCAGCGCGTCTTTCGAATGTCTTGGGGCGGTGGCGCGATGTCGGCCCCGGAGATCGCCGCGGAGCTCGGGATCTCGGTGCAACGCGTCCGGCAGATCGTTTGCGAGCTCCGACAGAAGCTGCGACGCGAGCTCCGGAAGGAGGCCGATGACTGACCGCGTCGCACACCTCGACGTCGAGCTGATCGGCGCGTACCTGGCCGGGCAGCTCGATGCCTCGACCGTGGCCCGAGTGGAGCGCCACGCGGCGTCGTGCCCCGCCTGCGCGGCCCTCCTGTGCGAGGAGGCGCGGCTCGAGGAGGCTCTGTATCTGGCCGCGGAGCTGGCCGAGACCCGCCCGCGGCGGGCTCCCTTCGGCACCGTGCTCCGCTCCAGCCTCGGGGCGTTCGCCAGCGCGGCGGCGATGCTCCTCGTCCTCTTGCCGGGGCAACCGGAGCTCGACCGCTTCTCGGACATACGCGACCGATCGTCGGTGAGCTTCGATCGCGGCAACGCGCGAACCCGATTCGGGCTCGACTCCGAGTACCTCTCGTGCCTCCCCCCGAGCGAAGGCGAAGGCGCCACGTGCGATCAGCCCGGCGTCGAGGCGCTGTTGACGGGCAACGAGCCGCTCTTGGCCAGCGCCACGCCGGGCGAGGAGCTGGCGACCTGGCCGGAGCCGGGCGATCCGCAACGCCTGTGCACACCGCTCGACCCGCGGGACGACAGCCTGTGCCGTCCGGTCGAGCTGCCGTGAGCGTCCGTCGAGCCGCTCACCCGAACCGTGCCTTGCGGACCGGCGAGGTCGTCACGTTGCCCATGCCGTCGGTGACGGCGATCGCGTAGTAGCGATCGCCTCGCCCGGGTCGGATCTCGATCGCGTACTCCTCCCCGTTGCGTCGGCAGGAGAAACGAGGCTCTTGCGAGCGGTCCCCGCAACGCAGGCGCTCGTATCGATTGCCGTCGCTCCACAACAACTCGACGCGCGCGATCCCACTGGGGTCGCGGGCCTGCAGCCGCACCTCGAACGTGGCGCCGGCGCGCGCCGGCGTCGAGGGTCGGAGCACCCGCAGGCGTGGACCGGTCTGGTCGGGGCCACCCGAGGACGGCGTGGCGGGATCGGACGGCGCGGTGGGACGGCGCGGCGCGACGGGCTCGGGCTCGGCGGGACGGTCGGTGCCCGGGGAGCCGTCGCTCGAGGGGGCGCGCTCGGGCTGGGCGGGAGCACCCGGGGATCCTCGCGCGGCGGATCGGCGACGGCCACCACGGGATCGGGCTCGGCGGGACGCAGACCGACCAGCGACGCCAGGCGCTCGCGGGAGCTCTGCGACGGCGAGTCGTGCATGCACGCCCGCGCACGGGCCTCTCCACACGCGGCGGCAAGGTCACGAAACGCCTTGGGACCGCAGCTCCCGTAGCTCATCAGATCCGAGCACAGCGTGCTGTGATCGAGACCGAGCGCGTGACCGATCTCGTGCGCGGTCGCCTCGCACTGGCCGCGAGCGTCGGAGATGTTGCGCTCGAACACGAACACGACCGCGTTCTCGATCACCCCGCCCGTGTAGGGGGCGACCCCTCCGGTGCTCCTTTGGAAGCCGAGCATGTTGGAGTGGCCGCCGATCACCGCCATGATGTAGGGCCCCGTCGAAGGACGCTCGTCGACGATCTCCACCGCGAAATCCTCGAAGTGGGTTTCCACGCACCGCACGAGCGTGCGCCAGGCGGCGTCGCCCCGCGAGTACGCCGGAACGTCGACCGACGCACGACCGCGGGATGCGACGATGGTCGACCGAGCGGCGACCGAATCCTCGGGACCGCCGAAGATCCGACCGCCGTCCCGATTCAGGTAGACGCGCAGGCTCGTCGAGCGTGCGGGCTTCGGCTCGAAGCGACGGTCGAGCCCCCGCTCGCGCACCCGATCTCCGCCGTGCGCCCGCGCTTCGGAACACACCACGGAGCCGACGAAGGAGGTCAGAAGCGGAAGGACGAAGAGCGCGACGCGAGACGACACGAGCGATCGGACGGGGCCCTTCCGCGAGCCATTCACGGACCACGAGCGGGTGCATCGGCACGTTTACGGTCGCGATACCGTCGTGCGCGCGGGGGCGAACGTCGGGATCGGAGCGTCTCGTCGGGGCGACGAGCTGCGCACGATCGCGGCGTCGCGATACGACCCAGGAGCCAGGCGCACGGCAACGACGACCGCGCGCAGGATCGCACGACGGGGTCCTCGGTGACGCATGGGCGTGGGGCGCGCATCCCTGGCGTGGGCGGCCGACGTCATCCGTCCCATCCCCTCGCGGCCGGGGTTGATCGAATCGAGAGGGTCACCTACAAGGGCAAGGTTTCCGAGCTTTGTTGTGCTACCCCCTCGCCGACCCGCTGGGCCCACGCTCGCAGCCCTCCTTCTCGTCGCGGCCTGGCTGGCGCCCGTCGGGGCTCGAGGGGCGCACCGAGCTGCGCACTTGCGGAAACCTGCGGGTCTCGAGCTGGCCGACGGTCGCACGGCCGAGCGGATCGGCGGGGACGTCCACTTCGCGACGCGACCCGTGGGTGCCTCGGGTCGGGCGTGGGCCCGGCTCGAAGCCGAGACGGGGCGAGCATGGGCGACCTGGCGATCGAGCACCAAAATCCCGAGTCGGATCCTGACCTCGGGCGTCGAGGCACCCGGCTCGAGCGAATCCCCCCATGCCGCGGCTGCGTTCGCTCGCGCCTTCTTGGATCGCCACCTCGACCTCCTCGCCCCGGGGGCTTCACCGGCCGACTTCTCCCTGGTCTCCAACGATTGGAGCGCGGGAATTCGAACCGTCGGGTTCCAGCAGCTCCATCGCGGGATCCCGGTCGTCGGCGGCCAGGTGAGCTTCAGGTTCAAGGCCGATCGCCTGGTGGTCATCGCGTCGGAGGCGTTGCCCCACGTCTCGCTTCCGGTCCGTGCGCGTACCGTGGACGAGTCCCGCGCACGTCTCGAGGCGCGACGCTGGCTGCAAGCGCGCGAACAGGGACGCCTGCGGACGGACGCAGCCGACGGGCAAACCCTC
>CAZYSW010000302.1:0-7317 GCA_964650105.1 uncultured Nannocystaceae bacterium | reverse complement strand
CGCGTCGTCGTGGTCTCGCTGCTGCCATCGTGCGAGCGGAAGCTGCCCGACTCGCTCGCGCTATCGAGCACACCAGCCGATGGCACGTCGACGGCGACATCCCCCGCGGTCGCCCGCGCCGAGGGGGGCGGCGGCAGCGCAGGCACTGCCAGTGATTCCACGCGTGACACCACGGAGAAGGCCATGTCGATCGAAGTGACCGAGGACGACGCCCGAGAGATTGGCCGCGCAATTCGGGCGCATCTGGAGGCGTCGCCTGGCCCCAACAGCGAAATCCTGCTGAAGAAGAACATGGAGGTCGTGTCTCGAGGGCCCGACGGCTATCGAGTCGGCGTCTGGGCGCTGGTACCCAAAGAAGATCACGTCCTCGCCGAATACTGGACCATGCTGTCCGCCGCTACGATGTGGATCGCGCAAGCGCGCGTGGAACGCGAGAACGGCTCGTGGGTGGCCAAGCAAGTCGACCATCGCCGCGCGCTGCTGAAGCCGCCCTACCCGGGGGCACCAACGAGGTGAACGCTCCAGCCAGTCATGCGTCGAGTGCCGTGAGGGTGTTCCCAGCGCTGCGTGATCGGCGAGCCGAGCTTCGGGTCGAGAGAGAGCTCGTGACCTATCCTGTGGTTGGCCGGACGCTCGAGCAGCGGCGGCGCGCGATGCGGAGCCTCGGTCCCATCCGCCACGGCGCTACTTTTCCAGCGTACACCGACTGGTGGCTCGGCTGGTCGTTCGCGTCTCGCGAAGACGACGGCACCGTCGTCCTCTCCCGCGCCATGGTCACGCTTCGCCTCCGACTGACAATCCCCTCGGCGGGCGCGCGCGGTTGTGCCGAAAACGTCGGCCGCGCCTGGGGTGAAGAGGTGGCAAGGCTCCACGCGCACGAGGAGCGCCATGCCCTTGCAGCTGAGCGCGAGGCCGAGCTCCTCGCGCGAGGGTTGCTCGAGCTGTCGCCCTACCAAACGCTGGGCGAGCTCACCGCGGGCGTGAACGCACGCGGCTTCGAGGCGTCGGCTGCCCAGCGTCGCATCCACTGCGAGATCGACCGTGACGATCCTTACCCGATACCATTTCAGGAGAGCGAGCGATGAGCGACATCATCATTCGGCCCCCGTTCGAGTGGCTCACGGACGCGCCAGTCGAAGACGTTCAGGTCGTGCGGTGGACCGCGAGCGAGCGGCTATCGGCGCCGTTCGAGGCGTGCGTCACGGTCTCTCTTCCGCAGCAGGATGATCTCACGGCGGGGGCTCTCGTCGGCGCGCGGGCGAGGCTCGTGATGGCGGGGGCCGGGGCGACGGAGCGCCGGCTTCAGGGGCTCGTGACCTCCGTTCGGTATCTCGCCGCCGATCCCGTGACCGACAGGGCGCTGTACGAGCTCACGTTGCGCCCGGCGCTGTGGGCGCTGTCACATTGCTCGAACGACCGCATCTTTCAGGACCTGACCGTTCCGGAGATCGTCCACGCCGTTCTCGACGCTCACGGCGTCGCGCATTCTTGCCGGACCATGCGGGCGTACCGCCCGCGGGGCTACTGCGTCCAGTACCAGGAGAGCGACCTCGCCTTCATCGAGCGGATCCTGGCCGAGGAGGGCATCGCCTACCATTTCGAGGATCCACCTGCCGACTCCGCGCTCGACGCTTCCGAGGTCTTGGTGCTCACCGATTCGGTGCACGTGCTGCGTCCTCACGATCACCTCGAAGCGATGCCTTTTCACCCGCGCGCCATGCAGTCTACGAGCGAGGAGGCTGCGGAGGTGATCCAGACGACACGGCAGATGCAGACCTCCGGCGCCGCTCTTCGCTGGTATGACTACACCCGCCCCACGGCGACCCTGGGATCGGAGGCCGGTGTCGAGCGACCGGGGCGAATGGCGCTCGACGCCTACGACTACCGATTCGAGGTACGGAAGGACTTCGAGGCTGACGCCGCCGAGGTGCATCTGGAGCAGCTCCGCGCCTACGAGCAGACCGTCACCGGCGAGGGAACCGTGCGGGCGTTGGTGGTTGGACGTCGCCTTCGTCTCGCAGACCACCCTTCGGCAGCGATGAACCGAGACCTCGTGGTGTGCGGGCTGGAGCACGAAGGCGATGCGCGCCCGGATGCCGATCGAGACGCGGGGGCGCGCGAGGTCTATCGCAACCGATTCGTGCTCGTGCCGGCCGACATCACTGTCCGCCCGTCACCGCCGCCGCGCCGTATGGTTCAGGTTGTCGAGACCGCCCGCGTCGTGGGGCCCCCAGGCGAGGAGATTTTCACGGACGAGCTCGGACGCGTGAAGGTGCAGTTCCATTGGGACCGCGACGGCCGGGGCGACGACCACAGCTCGTGCTGGCTTCGCGCGCTCCAGCCCTGGGCCGGCCCCGGATGGGGGGCGCAGTTCATCCCCCGCGTGGGGATGGAGGTGCTGGTGAGCTTCATCGGGGGGAACGTCGACAACCCGGTCATCCTTGGGTGCCTCTACAACGGCACCAACGGCATGCCGTTTGCGCCCCCAGAGGGAAAGACGCGTAGCGGCCTTCGAACGCGGTCGACGCCTGGCGGTGACGGCGCCAACGAGATCAGCTTCGACGACAAGCGCGACGGCGAGCAGATTTTCCTCCACGCTCAGAAGGACTTCGAGGAGGTCGTTCGAGCCAACCATCGCCGCAGCGTGGGCGGCTCGGAGGCGGTGCAGGTGGCAGGGACGCGCGAGACGGTGATCGGCGGTGATCACGTCCGCATCGTACAGGGGAACGAGGCCGTGACGGTCGAGCAGAACTTCGCCCTCCACGTCGTCGGGCGACAGCTCATCGAGATCGACGCCGCCGCAGGTGCGCCGCCCGATGTCCCGTTCATCGAGCCGTCTCTCTATGAGGTCGGGGAAATGGAGCCGGATGCGCGGCTCGACCAGATCGCGGCCGAGCATGAAGTACTCGATGCCGCCCTCCTCTTGGAGGCTGTCCATGTACCGCCGGGCATCCGCGACCAGGTCGATGCGCTGTGCCAAGCAGCGAACGATCAGGTCCACGCCCTGACGGACGCCCGGTCGCGCGCCCACGAGACGATTCGCCTCTCGGAGCTCGTGCTGCGCCGCGCGGAGGCGGGGATTGGTCGGCTCCACGACCTGGGCCTAGCGCTCGAGATCGCCCAGAAGATCGGCCCGCTCCGTGAAGAGCTCGACGGCTATGCAAGTCGCGTCCCCGAGCTTCTTGCCGCACCCACGAGCGGTGTCGTCCCGCGCGATGGCTCCAGCTCGGACGCCCACGACCTGCTCGACCCCGCCCTCCAACAGGTCGTGTCGGCGGCCCAGGAACGTGTCGCGCTTGCACGGGAAGAGGCTCGGACCCTTTCCTCGAAGCTCGCGGCTCTGGATGTGCGAGTGCGCAACGAGCACGGGATCCGCGCGCTCCAGACGGACGTCGACGGGGAGCTCCGCGCCGAGATTGCCGGCGACCTTCCGCGGCCCGCACGAGTCGAGACGGGCGGCGCCGGAGCGACACCGGGCTGGACTACGCCGCCCTTCCTGCCGTTCTTGATGCCCCCGGACGCCAATGGAATCCGCATGCCGAAGAATCTCGTCGGAGGCTCGATGATGAACATCGCTGGGGGAGGCGTGATCAACTCCGTGGATGGCCTCATGCTCACCTCCCAGGGCACGTCACTCTCGCTGAACGACGGGATGATCTCGCTCAACGCAGACGGCCAGATCCACCTTTCTGCGCCCCTCATCAAGTGCAGCGCGGCCGTTTTCGAGGTCAGTGGGGTGGTGGTCAAGATCGAGGGTGGCAGCGTAGAGATCAGCGGCGGCGTAGTGAACGTGAAGGGCGCCCCGATTCGCTTGAACTGAGGTGACAGTGAAATCGTTTGGAGGGATGACCGTCGAAGGGTATGCGCGAGCACTCGCGCGCCTACGACGGCAGGGGCACTCGGGCATCGACGACACCGTGTGGCGGCACAGCGCAGCGCTGTGGCATCAGGAGCTCCGGCGCGCCAAGACGGAAAAACCGAGCATTCTCATCGCGTTCGCGCGCGCCTATCGGGAAGCCCTCGAAGCGGACCTCGATGCCCTACGACACGAGCTGGCGCACGCCAAGATCCCACCACCGAGGGGTCGAGCGTCCGAGGACCTCACCGGGGAAGAAGCCACCCTGGACGAGACGGCCGCGCTGGACGCTGCTACGCTCGCTTGGGCGCTTCGCGAAGGCCCCTTGCCGTTCCATGGCGAAAACGCCGCTCCGGCTCTCATGACTCCGGCCGAAGCGCGAGCGCCGGACCAGGCGGGCCAAACGGCCACTCTCGACGCCGTGCTCATCACCCACCCCTCCACGCCGTTCGGCGACCGAAACGAACGTGGCGGCCGCGACGACGAAGTCGATCTGGATGCGACGGCGGCCCTCGATCTGAATGTCCTGTCGTCCGCGGCGCTGCCGTTCGCCGACACACCCGAGCGCGCGCCCTCCTCGACGCCGGTGATGCCACCTCACCACAGCGCAGGGGCGACGGCGATGGTCGTGGCCGAGTTCCTCGCCAAGGCGCCGGTGCCCTTCGACATTCGCCCGACCGACGCGCGCTCGAATGTGCCCTCGCCCACGGCTCTTGATGAGGTCGAGCGCTATGCCAGCTATTGCGTCGATCTCGATGAGGATCCGGAGGGTCCTGAGAGGGTCCGCGAACGCTACGGAATCGGCACACATGCCGCCCACCAGACTCTCACCGACCGCTGGAATCAGCGCCTTGCATCCGAGCCGGGCCTACGCCTTCGATTCGCCGAAGCCGCGCGGAAGTACCGAGCTTGGCTACGGACGCGAACCGAGTCGATGCGGTGAACGCCGCACCGTGCGGAACGGCGCTCCTTCGCTTCCTACCTCGCGCTGGTGGCAGCAGTGCCTACCAGTGCCCGGCGATGACTACAGTGTCTGCGATATCGTGGCATGGGGCCTCACGGTTGTTGCTGGCTACACGTGCCATGGTCGAGGACATGTTTGCAGAGGGCCTCGGCATTCCACCAGATAGCCTCGAACACCCATGGCGGGCGTCGGTGAAAGCGGCGCTCGATCTTTTCGCGAGGACCGCGGATGACGAATGTGAGCGTGGGTGCGTCACCAACTCTGGATTGCTCAGGCGCGAGTCCGCGCCAGGGCAAGGGTGACGCCATCCGTTTCACGAGATCCACGCCCTCGGCGTTGATGGGCATCCGACAAACGTCGGTGTCATTCCGATGAAGACGCGGATTGAACTGGCTCTTGATGCACTGCATGTTCGCGGACGTCACGGCCAGCCTCTTGGCGAGGAGAGGGAGGCCGCCAGTGGATTGGTATTGCACTTCTACACCTGCGGGCAGCTTGCCGGACTCTAGGTGCTGGGCGACGTTCTCGAGCCAGACCTGCACCTCGGCGGCGAGTGGCGGCCCGGGGGCCTCGCGGTCGTCGACCCCAAGATCGACGTCGTTGAACTCCATCGGCGTCGTGCGAGCGGATTCGTGCTCCCGGACCAGGCGGTCGAGAGCGGCCGACGCTTTATGTGCGACGCGATAGAGTCCCACTTCGACCACGTCCGTTGTGCCGCAGCCCGTCAGGAAGACGGCGACGATGGCTCTCGTCAACCAGACAGACGATGAGCGGTGCTCAACTGTGGCGTTGGACATGACACACGCCGTGTCGACGAATCTCCGCACAGAGCTCGTCGGCGGTCTGCTCCGCTGCCTCGAGTAAACCCTGAAGCGGCTCATCGAACGTCCGCTGAAGCCGATGCTCACCCTCGAGGATGGCGAACGTGACACGGGTGCCACAACCCAGGCGAACCCCCTCGGTCATGGTCACACGCCATATGTCGGGCCTGGCCAGTTGCTCGACGAGGGCATAGGCGCTTTCGTTGATGCGCATCGTACACGATTCCACTACGTGCTCGAATGTTCGCTGGTCGATCTCAGTGGTCGTGCATCGCATCTCTGCGCCGGCTATTACAAGCTCGGTAGAAGGCACTTGCGGGCCGCCGCGACGCCGGTAGAGAACCTCCACGCCGGAGCCGAGCCTGTGAGCGTGGGAATCCTTGCTCAGCTCCATCAGCCACGCTTCGGTGGCACCGGAAAGGGGAGGGCCGACGAGGCTCGGATCATGATGTGGTTTCATGGATACCTCGAACGTCGAAGAGGGTCGGCCTTCGGTGGCTGAACGCCTCTCAAAGGTTCGCCTTGTCGAGGAGCTCGTCGTAGTGCTCCGCGTAGGGATGCGGGGGATTTCCCGTGGTGGGGTTGGGCCAGGACGTTACCATGATGTTGTCCTTCCAGTTCTTCGTCTTGCTCAGATCAGGAACGCTGACCGAGTCCTTCGCGTTGAGCGGCACGTCGATGTACTGGTCGTCCAAGCCGAGGGTGTGCCCATACTCGTGAGCAGCAATGTAGTTCGGCCGCTCGGCGTCGGACGTCTTCTGGAGCCCAGTGCCTCCCCCTGGTTGCTGATTCGATCTGTCGACCGAGTCGTCGACGATGACCTGATCGTAGCCCCTATAACCGCCGTGGTCAGCTACGTCGAGGCTCGTGCGGATATCCACCGACACCTCCGTGAGCTTGCCACGGACCATGTGATATCCGCCCCATACCGACTCGATTTGCGCCTTTGCCTTGGCTGCATATTTCGGCGTCGCGTTCGGTCCGACGTAGGCGATGTAGCTGACGATGAAGAGGCGCGGGGCGGGGCGTGCCGTGGGATCGTACGCGAGGAATGTTCCCTCACCGATCTGGACGCCGACTACGGATGGACCGCCGATCTGGACGCTCGGTTCGCCGCCGACGACGACTCCACCATGTAGGGTTGTCTCGAGCACACGCACGGCGGGCATCCCGTGCACGAGAACGGAGGCTGCGCCCGACATCACGACATCCACGGGGTTGACGGCGGAACCCGCACCCGGGAAAGGCTCGGCGGCGCCGCCAATGCACGCCGCATGGTCGAACAGGCGCGAGCCTTTCGGGCCTCCGATCATGACCAGCGGCGCACCTGGAGGACGCACCGGACCACCAAAGTGGGGCGTCGGCGTCGTTTCAAGACACGTGTGATGGTCGCCCGATCTGGTAGCTGCGCGTCGGCTCATACTTCCGCTCGATCAAGTGTAGCGTCATCGTCGGGGCTCAGCGCCGCCACGACCTTGTTCGTCGCAAGGTCGTGCGCGGAGCGCCCGAGCGCCTGGTCCATCGCTTGGGACCACAGGGAGACCTTGGAAGCATCGTGCTCGACGATGTCTACCCGGAAGGTCGTCCTCGAGCGCTCGAGCCATCGAACGGCGTGATCGAGAAGGACGCTCACCGCGGCGACCGTCGGGTAGTGGCGACGCCCCCCGACGAAGACG
>CAZYSW010000301.1:6674-7317 GCA_964650105.1 uncultured Nannocystaceae bacterium | reverse complement strand
AACGGCCTGCTCACCCTGCGCGGCGCCTGGCACAAGGTCGCCGACGACCCGGTCCTCAAGTTCTTCGTCACCGGCATCACCTTCTACGGCATGGCGACGTTCGAGGGCCCCATGCTCTCGATCAAGAACGTCAACGCCCTGTCCCACTACACCGACTGGACGATCGCGCACGTGCACGCCGGTGCGCTGGGATGGAACGGAATGATGACCTTCGGGATGATCTACTGGCTCCTCCCGCGCATCTTCCAGACCGAGCTGTGGAGCAAGAAGCTCGCGACCTGGCACTTTTGGCTGGGCACCATCGGCATCGTCCTCTACATCGTCCCCATCTACGTGGCCGGCCTGACCCAGGGCCTCATGTGGCGGGCGTTCGACGACGCCGGCAACCTGGCCTACCCCGACTTCGTGGAGACCGTGCAGGCCGTCATTCCCATGTGGTGGGTGCGCGTCATCGGTGGGACCTGCTTCATCGCAGGCGCCTTGCTGCTCGCGGTCAACTTCTACAAGACTTGGCGCAACCGCCCCGACGTGTACGACGAGCCGGTCCACGTCGCCCCCCGGCTCGATCCCGACTACACCGACCCTCTCCCGCCACGGCCGCGCATCACCAACGTCGCGCCCATCGGCCAGAAGTTCGACGTCT
>CAZYSW010000301.1:3636-6664 GCA_964650105.1 uncultured Nannocystaceae bacterium | reverse complement strand
GGCGGCCTGGCACCGGGTCTGGGAGCGCCTCCCCCTGCGGTTCACCACCTGGACCGTCATCGCGGTGGTCGTCGCCTCGCTGTTCGAGATCGTCCCGTCGTTCCTCGTTCGTTCCAACGTCCCCACCATCTCCACCGTCAAGCCCTACACGCCGCTCGAGCTCGCCGGGCGTGACCTCTACGTCGCGGAGGGTTGCTACAACTGCCACTCCCAGATGATCCGTCCCATCTTCGCGGAGACGGAGCGTTACGGCGAGTACTCCAAACCCGGCGAGTTCGTCTACGACCGCCCCTTCCAGTGGGGGTCGCGCCGCATCGGCCCGGACCTCGCTCGCGAAGGTGGCAAGCAGTCCAACCTCTGGCACCTGCTGCACTTCCGCGATCCCCAGGCCACCATCCCGGGCTCGGTCATGCCCGCCTACGACCACCTCGAGCAGCAGCGGCTGAACTTCGACGCGATCGGCGAGCGGGTCCAGGCCGCCGCGTACCTCGGGGCCGAGTACGACCGCGAGCTCGAAGAGTCGGCCGAGATGGCCCGCGCCCAGGCCCGCGAGATCGTGGCCACCATCGTCGAGCAAGGCGGGCCGGCGACCATCTACTCCGAAGAGGAGGGCGAGACCTTGCCGCTCGAGGAAACCAAGGTCATCGCGCTCATCGCCTACATCCAGCGACTGGGGGTCGACCTCCACGCGACCGAACCGGCCGTCGAAGGCGCCACCGAGCCGCCCACCGAGAAGGGAGCGCAGTGAGCCGCCATGCTCCGTGACGTCATCACCCACCTCGACTTCTCGGTCTTCGCCGAGATCGCACTCGCCATCTTCGCCGTCACCTTCGTGCTGGTGACGATCGCCACCTTGCGTACCGATCGCCGCATCCACCTGAAGCACGCCTCCATCGCCCTCGAGGACGCCCCCCGGAGCAACGACGATGCCTGACGAGCAGAAACAAGACGTTCTCCTGCATCACAGCTACGACGGCATTCAGGAGTACGACAACCCGCTGCCGGGGTGGTGGAGCGCCCTGTTCTTCGCCACCTTCGTGTTCTCGATCTTCTACATCATGTACTACCACAGCGGTGTCGAGGGCCGCACGATCCACGACGAGTACTCCAAGGACGCGTCGGCGGTGTTCGAGCAGCGCTTCGCCCAGATCGGCGAGTTGAGCCCCGATCGCGAGACCCTCCTGAAGTACATGAACGACCCGCAATGGCGCATGGTCGGCGAGTCCGTGTTCAAGGCCAATTGCGTGAGCTGCCATGGACCGGGCGGCCGTGGAGGCGTGGGACCCAACCTCACCGACGACTTCTGGAAGCACGTCCGGACCATCGAAGACATCCCGCGCATCATCTCCGACGGAGCAGCCAACGGCGCGATGCCGGCGTGGCGCAATCGCCTCAGCCACGCCAACCAGATCGTGCTCACCGCCGCGTACGTCGCCTCCCTCCGCAACGGCGGAGCGTCCGGCGGTGCTCCGCCCTACGGCGAGGAAATCCCCCCCTGGGACGCCGCGCCCCAGCCTTGAAGCGAGCTGCGATGGACCACCCGTCACGACCCTCGGCGCCCGATCCCCTGCCCGTCGTCTTCACGAACCCGGTGCTCTCCACGATGACAGCAGACGGGTCTCGTCGGTGGCTGCGGCCTCGACCGAGCAGCGGAAAGTTCGCGGCCCGTCGAAGGATCCTCGCCTACGCGCTCATCGCCCTGTACACGGCGCTGCCCTTCGTTCGCGTGGGCGGCCAGCCGGCGATGCTCTTCGACGTCTCCGCGCGTCGTTTCACCGTGTTCGGCTTCACCTTCCTCCCCACCGACACGGTCCTCCTGGCGTTGACGCTGGTGACCATCTTCGTGGCCATCTTCTTGGTGACGGCGCTGTGGGGCCGCGTGTGGTGCGGCTGGGCCTGCCCCCAGACGGTGTACATGGAGTTCATCTTCCGCCCCATCGAGCGACTGTTCGAGGGCACCCGGGGGCGCGGCGGCAACCCGCGAGTCCCTCCCTCCACCGCGCGCAAGCTCGGCAAGTACGCGGTGTACTTCGTGATCTGCTTCGTGTTGGCCAACACGTTTCTCGCCTACTTCGTGGGCGTCGAGACGCTGGGCCAGTGGATGGTGCAGAGCCCCTTCGAGCACCCGGTCCCGTTCCTGATCATGGCGTTCGTGACCGGCCTGATGATGTTCGACTTCGCGTACTTCCGCGAGCAGATGTGCACGTTGGCCTGCCCCTACGGGCGCCTTCAGTCGGTGCTGCTCGACCGCAACTCGGTCATCATCGCCTACGACGCCGCGCGCGGCGAACCCCGCGGTCCGGTGCGCAAGGGCGGGGCGTCGCGCTCGCTGCCGGTGCTGGGCGATTGCGTGGACTGCCGCATGTGCGTGCAGACGTGCCCCACCGGCATCGACATCCGCGAAGGTCTGCAGATGGAGTGCGTGAGCTGTGCGCAGTGCATCGACGCCTGCGACCGCGTGATGGAAAAGGTCGGGCGCCCCAAAGGGTTGATCCGCTACAGCTCGCAGGCCCGTGACGCGGGGGAGGGGGGAAAGCTCCTGCGCGCCCGCACCATCGCGTATCCGCTGGTGCTGGTCGTCCTCGCCGGCGCGCTCGTCTTCACCTTGTTGGGGCGCCAGTCGTTCGACGCGGTCCTTCTGCGCAACACCGGTCAACCTTTCACGGTCACCGAGGACGGCCGGGTGCGCAACGTCATGCGGCTCAAGCTCACCAACCGCGCCTCCGAAACCCTCTCCATGAGCCTGGCGCTCCCCGAGGCGGACGGTACCGGCATGAGCCTCGAGGCCGATCACGTGGCGCTCGAGCCCGGCGAGGTCGAGACGATCCCGTTGACCGTCGTCGCCCCGCTGGAGGCCTTCGATGGTGGCCAGCTCCACCTTTCGCTCGAGGTCCGGGCCGACGACGGCTCGACCCGCGCCCTCGAAGGCACGCTCTTGGGCCCCAGAAAGCAGACCGGACCATGAACGCCAGTACGCTCACGCACCCGTCACGTCCGTCCGGCAGCGCCGAGGCCTGGGCACGACGAC
>CAZYSW010000301.1:0-3626 GCA_964650105.1 uncultured Nannocystaceae bacterium | reverse complement strand
CGCCATCTTCGTCGCCCAGGCCGCGCTGTGGGTCGTCGCGCTGTGGCTGGTCAGCGACGATCCCTCGCACGCGATCGTCTCCGACTACGACGAGCGGGCGCTGCGTTGGGACGAACACCTCCGCAAGCGACAGGCCAGCGCCGCCTTGGGGTGGTCGGCAGACCTCGCCGTCGATGCCGACGCGGGCACCGAGCGCCCCCTGCTCGTTACCCTGACCGACGCCGAGGGACAGCCGATCTCCGACGCCGAGGTCGAGCTGACCCTCTTCCACCAGGCCCGCGCGGCCGAGCGCACCACCGTGTCCGCGGCGTCCGTCGGCGAGGGCCGATACGTGGCGACGGTGCCCATGGCACGACCCGGCAAGTGGCGGATCGAGCTCGTCGCCCGGCGCGGCGAGGCGGAACTCGTGCTCGGCCAGACCCACGTGGTGCAACCGGAAGGGTGATCAGGTCATGGGGGAGCTCGCCGTCGCCGTCTTCGTCGCCAGCTTGGCGGGCAGCCTGCACTGCGTGGGGATGTGCGGTCCCTTCGTGGCGCTCACCACCCTCGGCCGCCGAAAGACCCGTCGCCCGCTCGCGCCCGCAGTGGCTTACAACCTCGGGCGCGGTGTCGCCTACGCGGTCGTCGGCGCCCTCGCCGGCGGGATCGGCATGGCGATCGATGCGGGCGGGATGCTGGCGGGCATGCAGCGGGCCGCGACGATGCTCGCCGGCGTCACGATGATCGTGATCGGAGCGGTGTGGTTGCTCGATCTGCTGGCCGGAGCCCGCAGCCTCGGTGGACCGCGCGATCGCGTCGCGGAGGCGATCACCCGTCGACTGCGTGCCCTGTTCGCCTCCAGCCAAAGCCTGGGACCGCTCCCGCGCGCGGCGGCCCTCGGCATGCTGACGAGCCTGATGCCCTGCGGATGGCTGTACGCGTTCGCCATCACTGCGGCCGGCACCGGCAGCCCGCTTCGCGGCGCCCTCCTGATGCTCGTGTTCTGGGCCGGCAACGTGCCCATCCTCCTGCTCCTGGGCGCCGGCGTCGTCCGCCTGTCGCCGTTCTTCCGGCGTCGGCTCCCCACGATCATGGCCGTCTTGGTGCTCGCGGTCGGCGTGTTCACGGTCGCTGGCCGCGCCACGATCCCGCTGCCCCACGCCGATCCGCCGCCCGACGACGCCCCGTCCACGGCCGTCCCCCAAGTCCCCCCGTGTCACGCGTCATGAGCACCGCGGCCGTCACCACCGATCCGCTCGAGCCGACGTGCGCCCACTGTCGCCTCCCGGTCCCGCCGGTCCGCTTCGATCCGTCCAGCCCCGAGCAGTTTTGCTGCCGGGGCTGCGCGACGGCCTTCGACCTGATCCGCAAAGGTGGCCTCGACGCCTACTACGATCTTGCCGCCGTCGATCCGTCCACGCGCGGTCCGGTGGGCGACGACCGCATCTGCTACGACGAGCTCGACCGCCCCACCTTCGTCGAGCGCTACGTCCGAGATCGCGGCGACGGCCGATCGTCGTGCACGCTGGCCATCGAAGGAATCCACTGTGCCGCGTGCGTGTGGCTGCTCGAAAAGCTCCCTCGCCTGGTCGAGGGCGTGTCCGAGGCACGCGTGGACTGGGGCCGCGCGACCCTGGACGTCACCTGGCAGGCGGGCGCCTGCCGCCTGTCCGAGATCGCCGCGACGGTGGCCGACCTCGGCTATCGCCCCCATCCGCTCGACGAAGGCTCGACCCCCAACCGCGAGGCCGAAAGGACGCGCCGCTACCTGATCCGCATCGGGATCGCGGGCGCGGCCGCGGGCAACAACATGCTCATCGCCCTGGCGCTGTACCTGGGCATGTTCTCGCACATGGAGCGCGACATCGAGGCGATGCTGCGGCTCGCGAGCTGCATCGTCGGGCTGGTGTCGGTCGCCGGACCGGGCCGCGTGTTCATGCAGGGCGCCTGGGCAGCGCTGCGGACCCGGACCCCCCACATGGACGTGCCCATCGCCCTGGGCCTGGGCGTGGGGGCGGTGGCCGGCCTGATCAACACCCTGCGCGGCGCGGGCGAGATCTACTTCGACACCCTGTCGGTGCTGGTCTTCCTGCTCCTGGTCGGTCGCTTCGTGCAGTCGAGGCAGCAGCACCGCGCGGCCGATGCCGTTCGACTCCTCGAGCGCCTCACGCCCCGGGTCGCCCACAAGCTCCACTTCGATCGCTGGATCGACGTCCCCTCCGAAGTGGTCCAGATCGGCGACGTCCTGGAGGTCCGCGCTGGCGAGGCCTTCCCCGCCGACGGGCGCGTGGTCCGGGGCCGCACGACCGTCGACCAGAGCTTGCTGACCGGCGAGTCGCGGCCGGTCCCGGTCGCCGTCGACGACGAGGTGGCCGCGGGCACCGTCAACCTCTCCGATGCGGTGGTCGTCCACGTCCTGGAGGTCGGCGAGAAGACCCGCATCGGTCGCGTCGTCGAGCTGGTCGAGTCCGCCTCCAGCCGACGCCCCGCCATCGTGCAGTGGGCCGATCGGATCGCCGGCTGGTTCGTCATCGTCGTGGTGACCCTGGCCGCCGTCACCTTCGGCGCGTGGCTGTGGCTCGACCCCCCGCGCGCGGTCGACAACACGGTCGCGCTCCTCGTCGTCGCGTGCCCGTGTGCGTTGGGCCTGGCCACGCCGCTGGCGTTGTCGGTGGCGGTGTCGCGTGCCGCTCGACGCAAGATCCTCGTCAAGGGCGGCGACGTCCTGCAGCGCCTGTCCAGGCCGGGAACGTTGTGGCTGGACAAGACCGGCACCCTGACCACCGGGCGCGTGAGCGTGATCGACTGGTCGGGCGACGCGGAGGTCTTGGCCCGGGTCGCGGCCGTCGAGCGCAACGCGACGCACCCCGTGGCGCGAGCGCTCGTCGCCTATGCCGAGGCCCGAGGACGGGCCGAACACCCCGAGCCCGACGCGATCGAAAGCTCCCCTGCCGGGGGCATCGTCGGGACCTTCGCAGGCCGAGAGATCGCCGTCGGTAGCGAGCGCTTCTTGTGGGGTCGCCAGGTCACCTTCCCCCCCGAGCTCCGCCGGCGCGCCGCGTCCATGGTGCGATCCGGTCACGCCCCGGTGTTCGTCGCCGACGACGGCGTGGTGGTGGCGGTGGCGGCACTCGGCGATCCGCTCCGTCCCGAAGCCGCGGCCGCGGTGGAGCACCTTCGACGCGAAGGCTGGGTGGTGGGGATCGCCTCGGGCGACCACCCGGAGATCGTGCGCGAGGTGGGCCGACGGTTGGGCCTGCCGCCCGAGCGCTGCCTCGGCGGCTTGACGCCCGAGGACAAGGTCGAGCTCGTCTCGCGCGAAGGCACGACCGTCATGGTCGGCGACGGCGTCAACGACAGCGCGGCCCTGGCTGCGGCGTCGGTGGGGATCGCCACCCACGAGGGCGCCGAGGCCAGCCTCCGTGCGGCGCCCGTCTACCTCGCCCGGCCGGGCCTGCACGGCGTGCTCGAGCTGCTCGCGGCCTCGCGCAGCACCATGCGGACCATCCGTCGCAACTTCGTCGTGTCGTTGGTCTACAACGCCACCGCGGTCGGTCTGGCCGCGACGGGGATCATCAACCCCCTCGTCGCCGCCATCCTCATGCCGATGAGCTCGTTGAGCGTGGTCGGCTCGTCGTTTGTCACCC
>CAZYSW010000300.1:0-7317 GCA_964650105.1 uncultured Nannocystaceae bacterium | reverse complement strand
TGACGAGCACGGGGTCAAGCAGGTCCACGTTCCGTGGTCGGAGCCGGGGTCGCGGCTTTCGTAGAAAGGCTGTCCGCCGCTCTCGCGTAGCGAAGATCCCATGCGGGTTCGCGGATGGCCGCGTGACCTGCCGCCAGACCGAGGATGCAGAACTGCCTTTCGCGGACCGCCAACGGGCGATTGCGGCGGTTCTGCAAGAGGGCGGTCTGCGGTAGGTGCGAGGGGGTGTGGAGGGCCGGTGGTCAGCGCTCGAACTTCCAGGACTTGTGGGGGGGCTTGCGGGTGAAGTCGGGTGGGGTGGTCTCGGCGGTGAGGTCTCGGGGGTGGTGGGCGAGAAGGGAGGGATCGAGCTGGAAGCGGCGGGCGTTGGTGGAGAAGACGAGGATGCCACCGGGGCGCAGGCGGTCGAGGCAGCGCTCGAGCAGGGGGACGTGGTCACGTTGGACGTCGAAGGTGTCGCGCATGGCCTTGGACGTGGAGAAGGTGGGCGGATCGACGAAGATCAGGTCGTAGCGCTCGCGCTCTTTGGCCAGCCATTGCATGCAGTCCGCGCGGACGAGGCGGTGCGTGTCTCCGAGGTCGGTGATGCCGGCCAGCTCCAGGTTGCGGCGAGTCCAGTCGAGGTAGGTCGCCGACAGGTCGACCGACGTGGTGGAGCGGGCCCCGGCGGCGGCCACGTACACGGTCGCGGTCCCGGTGTACGAAAAGAGGTTGAGGAACCGTCGCCCGGGTGCCAGCTCGGCGAGCATGGTCCGGGTGATGCGGTGATCGAGAAACAGCCCGGTGTCGATGTAGTCGCTGAGGTTGATCCAGAACCGGTGCCCCCCCTCGCGCACGACGAAGATCGCCCCCTCGCTCGCCTGCTTGTCGTACTGGCCCGAGCCGCGCTTGCGCTCGCGGGTCTTGAAGAAGACGTCCTCGGGCCGAACGCCCAGCGTGCCGGGCAGAACCTCGAGGATCTCCGCCCGGCGTTCGGCGGCCCGTTGGGCGTCGACCGTGGGCGGCGGGGCGTACTCCTGGACGTGCACCCACTGTTCGTAGACGTCGACCGCCACGTTGTACTCGGGGATGTCGGCGTCGTAGAGGCGATAGCAGTTTACGTGCTCGCGCTCGAGCCACGGCCGAAGGCGACGTCGGTTCTTGCGCAGGCGGTTCGCGAAGGGATGCGCGTCGACGGTCGGCGGGGGCCGATCCGACGCCGGTTCGTAGCCGACCATCACGCAGCGCAGCGGACCGCTCATCACCGGGTCGCGGTACTTCGCGCGGGGTCCCAGCGCGCGCGGGAGATCGTCCTGGGTCGTCAGCACGGCGAGGTCCCAGCCGGCGTAGCGCTCGCGCGTCACTTCGCGCAGCTCGGCGTACAGCGCGGGGAGCCGGCGCTTGTCGCCCAAACGCTCTCCGTGCGGAGGATTGGTCGCGATCAGGCCGGTCGGGACGCTCGCGGGCGAAAGGTCGACCAGCGCGGTGGTCTCGAAGGCCACCACGTCGGCGACGCCGGCTCGATCGGCGTTGGCGCGCGCGAGGGCGATCATCGATGGATCGCGATCGTAGCCCCGCAAAGGGATCCGGTAGCGACCGCGCCCGGCGGCTCGCCGCGCCTCGGCCTCTCGGCGCTCGGCTTCCCAGGCGGCCGGGTCGTGGCCCCGCCAGCGGCTGAACCCCCAATGCGTTCGCCCCAGCCCGGGGGCGTGATCGGTCGCGATCAGGGCGCCCTCGATGACCAGGCTTCCGGCACCGCACATGGGATCGACGAATCCACCGCCCGACGCCGCGAGCTCGCCCCACCCTGCGCGGAGCAAGAGGGCCGCGGCCAGGGTCTCGCGCAAAGGTGCCGGACCGGCCTGGCGCCGATAGCCGCGCTGGTGCAGGCCCGAGCCGGACAGATCGAGCGAGACGGTGACTCCACGACCGCGCACGTACACGTTGACCCGCAGATCGGGCGTGTGCTTGTCCACCGAGGGACGGCGGCCCGTCTTGGCGCGCAGGCGATCGACGATGGCGTCCTTGACCTTCTGCGCGCCGAACTGCGTCTGGTTGATCCCGGCTCCCTTCCCGGCGAAATCCACGGCCAGCGTCCCGTTCGGATCGAGGTGGTCTTCCCAGGGGAGTTCCGCGATGGCGCCGTGCAGGGCGGTGGCGTCGTCGGCCACCAAATCGACGAGGTGCAAGAGCACCCGCGAGGCGCAACGCGACCACAGGCACATGCGGTAGCCGAACTGCAGCGGGCCACGCACGCGCACCCCCACGGGGTCGATGCGCGTCGAGCCGGCACCGATGGACCGGAGCTCGGCCGCCACGAGCTCGGACAGGCCCTGCGGCGTAGTCACCAGGTAGCTGTGAATGGTCACGGTCGGAGCGCTTTGCGAAGGTGCGGGAGGAGCCGAGGGTTGGCGGCGACCAGGCTGTCGCATCCCGGTGCCCACGGAGCACCCTCGACGGTCACGACCTCACCGCCTGCCTCGCGCACCAGCACGGTGCCCGCGGCCCAGTCCCAGGGGGAGAGGTGGAACTCCCAATAGCCGTCCAGGCGTCCGCCGGCCACCCACGCGAGGTCGAGGGCGGCGCTGCCCGGCCTACGGATGCCGTGGACGCGCCCGAGGAGGCGCACGAACTCGTCGACGTTGTTGGTGGTGGCCGTGGCGCGATCGTAGGCGAACCCGGTGGCGAGCAGAGACTGCTCGAGCGCAGTGGTGGAGGTCACCCGGAGGCGCGAAGGCTCTCGCCCGGGGCGACGCAGCCAGGCGCCGCCGCCTTCGAATGCGCAGAAGGTCTCGGCACGCGTGGGGTCGTGCACGACGCCGACCAGGCCACGGGTCGCTGCGTACAGGCTCATCGACACGCTGAAGTGCGGAAAGCCGTGGGCGAAGTTGGTCGTGCCGTCGAGGGGATCGACCATCCACCGCAAAGGCGCGTGCTCGCGGCTGAGCCCCGACTCCTCGGCCAAGATGCCGTGGTCGGGCAAGAGCGTTCGCAGACGATCGAGGATCACCGCCTCCGCGGCACGGTCGGCCTCGGTCACCAGATCGATCCGGTTCGACTTGGTCTCGACGACGAGGTCGCGCCCGAAGCACTCCAGCAGCACGGCGCCGGCGTCGTTCGCGATCGCCACCGCGAGGTCGCACCACGACTGCAACTGCGCTCGATCCGGATCGATCACGGATGCCATGAGCTCGATCTACCCACGCTCTCGATCGGCCCACGCTCGCCGGCCAGAAGGCGGCGGTGTGCGAGCGAGGCGGCGCCCTGGAACAGGCGCGGCGACAGGCGCTTGAGCCACAGCGCGGGGCGCGAGGTGCCGATGGTGAGCTGCAGCGGGCGACGGGCGCGGACGGCTCGGACGATGTCGCGAGCCACGCGCTCGGGGGGGATGCCCCGTCGCTGGTAGAAGCGGACCAGCTTGGCCTTCGACGACCCCATCGATCCCTCCAGACGACCGGCGCGGACGATGTCGGTGTCGATGACGCCGGGACACACGGCGGTCACGTCGATGCCATAGGGGGCCAGCTCGGCGCCGAGCGCCTCGGAGATCCCGACGACGGCGAACTTGCTGGCGCAGTACGGGGCCATCGTGGGGAGCCCGACCAGGCCGGCGAGCGAGGCGGTGTTCACGACGTGCGCGTCCCCGCCCTGATCGATCATGCGCGGCACGAAGGCGTGGATCCCAAGGATCACGCCCCACAGGTTGACGTCGAGCACCCAGCGCCAATCGTCGAGCGTCGTCTCCTGGATCAGCCCGGAGTGTCCGACGCCCGCGTTGTTGACCAACACGTCGGTCCGCCCGTGCCGTTCGTACACCGCCGCGGCCAGGCGCTCCATCGCCTCCGGATCGCGCACGTCGACCTGGTGGGGGTGTGCCTCGACGTCGAGCAGATGCAGCTCGCCCGCCACGTGCTCGACGCGTCCGCGGTCGATGTCGACGAGGTGCAGCTTCGCTCCGAGTTTGCCGAAGGCATGGGCGGTTGCCCGGCCGATCCCGGATCCCGCACCGCTCACCACGACCACGCGATTGCGCAAGCGCTTCATTGCAGGCCCCTCGTACCCCGTCGCGAGGACGGCGGCAACCGCCCGAAGCGTGCGTTTCGGGCCTTGCGGGCAACCCGGGCCCGCGGGGCGCACCCCGGCACGATCCGTGAGCCCGGCCTTCACCAGGTGAGCCGCCCTCCGGCCGTCCTCCGCGCCGGCGAGGCGAGGCGAGGTCGACCGGGGCTGCGCCTCGCGGGCGGTTGGGGAGAAGCTCCCGGCGCACGCCGCCGGGTCGGTGGTCCCGGTGGGTGTTACCATCGCTCATGCGCTCGGATCTCGAACTGCTCGACGCCTGGCGTGCAGGGGACCGCGACGCGGGCAACGAGCTGTTCGAGCGGTACTTCCTCTCGATCTATCGCTTCTTTCGGGCCAAGCTGGGCAGCGATCTCGACGACCTGGTGCAGAAGACGTTCGTGGCGTGCGTGGAGGCGAAGCTGCGCCTGCGCGCGGACACCAGCTTTCGTGCCTATCTCTTCGCGTGTGCGCGCCACGTCTTGTGCGACGAGCTACGCCGTCAGTATCGGGGACAGGCGCACCTCGATCCGGACACCCATTCCGTCGCCGACCTGGCGACCACGCCGAGCCAGGCCGTGGTGAGGAAGCGGGAGCACCGGCTGCTGCTTTTGGCCTTGCGGACGATCCCGCTCAACTACCAGGTCGCGATCGAGCTCTTCTACTGGGAGGGGCTGACGGGGCCGGAGATCGCGAGCGTGCTCGGGATCCCCGAAGGCACCGTGCGAACCTACTTGAACCGCGGACGCGCAGCCCTGACTCGGGCAATCCGTGCGCTGGAGGCCAGCGAAGCCGAGGTTCGATCCACGCTCGACAACCTGGAACGCTGGGCCTCGTCGCTGCGCGAGCAGCTCGAGCCCGGCGCCCCCCAGGACTCCGGCTGAGCTGGACGCGAGCGGCCGGGTCGGGGGCTGGGTGCGCGTATTCGGCGCCGTGAGCCGGCGGAATTTCTTTTTCGAATTGAACTGCGGCCGGGCGCGATGTCGGGGGTGGAGAACGAAATCCATGCCCTTCGACCTCGTCTGCTTTCCCTCTCGAGTGGCTCCGCACGTCTTCCGTCGGTGGTGCGCCTTCGTCCTACCCCTGTTTCTCGCCGGTGCGGGCGGGTGCAAGGAAGGCGACGACGGCGACGACGGCAGCGACGGCGCGGGTGGGACCACCGAGGCCATGACCACCAGCGACGAGAGCTCGACCGGAGACGTCGAGGTCTCGAGCACGGCGAGCAGCAGTGACTCCGGACCCGTCGATGCCTGCGGACCCACCGAGCTGTGCACCCGCTCCATCGAGGAGTGCGGTCTGCAGTGGGAACTCGCGCAGTGCGAGGCCTGGTACGACGACCCCACGCAGTGCGCCGATTTCGACGGCTACGTGGCCTGCAACTGTGACTGCATCGGTGAGGAGACCTGCGATGACTACTATGGATGTGGCTCGATCTGCTTCGAAGACTACTGCTGAGTGGAGGTTCTTCGCGGCCGCGGTGGTCCTCCTCACCGCCGGCTGTGCCCGGGACGAGGGCCCGTCGGGCCCCTTGGGCCGCGTCATCGACGAGGTGCTCGCGCCCCTCGGGCTCGACGAGGACAACGTGCTCGTGTACGGGATGGACGATCCCCTGCAACCGGGCGACGTCGTCATCCCGCACGGGCCCGAGGACGAGCCCATCGGTCCGCGGGAGATCGAGCGGCCCACCTGGATGTTCTGGGTGGACCTGGAACCGGGCCTGAACTTCGCGCACGAGACCATGTTCGTGTACATCGACGCGGAGTCCGGGGAGCTCGTCACCGAGAATCACTCGTGGTTCCCGGTCGTCAACGACGAGCCCTTCTGGAACGATTCGCCGGTCTACGGCGACGTCGAGCAGGTCCGCAGCGCACACGTTCCGGATCTCGGGCTGGAGGTCGTGCTCGGGCAGGTCGACCCCCCGCGTGCCGACGTCGATCCGTGCCGGGGGACCCGGCACGCCATCGTGATCGGCGGCTTCGACGACCCTTACGGGTACCTCCGCGCGGGCCTGGTCCTCGCGCGCGACACCTTCAGCGCGCAGGGGTACCAGGTCCACGAGGTCGACCCGAAGGAGAAGACCCCACAGCAGATCAGAGACGGGATCCTGGCGGCGTTCAAGGCCGTCGACGACACCAAGGAGCGGATCGACGAGCTCGTTGTCTACTACCATGGGCACGGCTGGAAGCACGGCGGCTGGATCCTGGGAGCAGCGGGAGAGCACGTGTTCTTGCCCGACGAGCTGGCCGCGCTCATCAAGCCGCTCGACACCGACGAAGTGACCATCATCGGCGACCACTGCTACAGCGGGAAGGTCGGCGACGAGATCGACGAGATCTGGAAAAATGCCGGGATCGAGGACAAGCACGTGCACGTGCTGTCGTCGGCGAGCGCCACCCAAAAGGCCAGCGTCAAGGCCGGCGGTGGCCCGTTCACCCAGGCCTTGATGCCCCAGCTCGCCGCCCAGACCCCGGGCGAGCGCGTTCCGTGGGAGACGTTCGAGGTGCCCGAGCTGGAGGTCGTGGGGTGGATCCCCGGGACCAAGAAGGAGACGCTGTACCCTCAGACCGCGCAGACCCGGGTGGTCGCCATCCCGGTCATCGACGAGTACCAGGATCCGGAAACCAAAGAGTGCTGGGTGGGCCACATCACCAGCCAGCAGTACGACCGCCGGATCAACCTCCGAGGCCACGGATTCGGCAAGGACAAGGGTACGGTGCAGATGCAGGACCCCTACGACGCGTGGCTGGACATCAAGGTCGACTACTGGCGAGACGACGCGATCACCATCTACGTGCCGATGCGTTCGGACGGATTTCCGCACGACGACCGGTCGGGGTTCGTCGCGCTCGCCACCCCCAACGGACATTACAACGTGCGGGTGACCCGACCCGACGGGATCCAGAGCAAGACCCTTCAGGGGCACTATCACTTCATCCACATCGTCCTGCAGGAGTACTGGCAGGATTGGCGGGCGAACTTCCCCGACATGGTGGAGGATCCGCCGGGGTATCGGTGGGTCGAGATGTGGCACCACCTGACCGACGAACCGCCCGAGGTGACCAAGGGCCCCACCATAGCGAGGGTGACCCGGACGTGCACGCGCTGAGCCACGACACGTATCCGGGCTTCGAGATCAGCCCTGCCGCGATGGCGTCGCTGTCCGCCGGGGACTGGACGTGGGACCTTCCCCCGGGGATCTACGATCCCGCGACGTCGTACTTGCCCGACAAGTACACCACCAACTACTACGGGTTCCGCATGCGCTTCCGCGACGACTACAAC
>CAZYSW010000299.1:0-7332 GCA_964650105.1 uncultured Nannocystaceae bacterium | reverse complement strand
GCGGAAAAGACAGCTACACCCTCCTCGATCTCCTGTGGGAGGCCCGTGCCAGGGCGCCGTTTTCGTTCGACGTCGTCGCAGTGCACCTCGATCAGGGGCAGCCGGGTTACGACGGCGCTCCGCTGCGACGGTGGCTGGAGGCCTTCGGGGCGCCGTTCGAGATCGTGCACCGCGACACGTACAGCAAGGTCGTCGAGCTGGTGCCCGAGGGAAAGAGTTACTGCGGCCCGTGCTCCCGCATGCGTCGGGGCATCCTCTATACGACCGCCGAACGGCTGGGGTGCAACAAGATCGCCCTGGGGCACCATCGAGACGATGCGCTCGAGACCCTGCTCCTCAACTTGTTCTACGCGGGCAAGCTCCAGGCGATGCCCGCGGGCTACACCACCGACGACGGCCGCTTCCGGGTCATCCGTCCTCTGGTGGAATGCGCCGAGGCCGACATCGTCTTGCACGCGGCCGAGCAGGCCTATCCGATCCTGCCCTGCAACCTGTGCGGATCGCAGACGGGGCTGCGCCGGGAGAAGATGAAGCGGCTCCTCGACGAGATGGAAAAGGACAACCCCCACGTTCGTCAGGTCATGCTCAATGCCCTGCGGAACGTGCAACCGTCGCACCTGCTCGACCCGGCGGTCCACCGGACGGAACGCGATCTCGAGATCGCCGGGCCGCGGGCGCGCCTGCGTGTGCTCGAAGAAGCCTGAGAAGACCCCTCCCCGCGGGGTCGCCGAGTCGACGTTTTCGAGGTGGAGGGCGCAGGCCCGGAGCTGACGCGGGCGCCCCATCGCAACCTCGGCACGGGAGCCCGAACCCCGGCACGGGAGCCCGAAGGCGATGAGTATCGATAATCCTGCATATATGCAGCATACATGCTCGCCAATCTCGATTCTTTGTGGATAAACCCTTTTCGCCGGCGCGGCACCCCGCTAGGCTGCGCCCACCATGCTCCTGCGCGATCTCCAAGGTGAAAAGCTCGGAATCTGTGTCTCCGGTGGTCTCGACAGCAAGACGGTCACCCGTCGCCTGATCGAGGCCGGATGCGACGTGGTGTGCTTCACCGCCGATCTCGGTCAACCCGACGAGGAGAACATCGAGGACATCGTCGAGCGCATGCGTCCGACCGGCGCGGAGACCATCGTCGTCGACCTCAAGAAGGAGATGGCGGAGGCGTGTTTCATGATGATCCGCGCCCAGGCGATGTACGACGGTGGCTACTGGAACACCACGGGGATCGCACGCGCCGTGACGGTCAAGGGCCTCCTGCCGGAGATGGCCAAGCACGGGTGCACGGTCCTCGTGCACGGCGCGACCGGGCGTGGGAACGATCAGATTCGATTCGAGCGCTACACGAACACGTTGGCCCCCCACATGAGGGTCTACGCCCCCTGGCGAGATCCTTCCTTGCTGGAGCAGTTCCCCGGGCGCAAGCAGATGGCGGCGTACCTGCAGCAACAGGGGATCGAGGCGAAAGTCGAGAAGAAGCGCTACTCGACGGACGCCAACCTCGCCGGGCTCAGCCACGAAGCCGAAGATCTGGAGGACCTGACGACGTCGTGCCTGATCGTGGACCCCGTGATGTGCGTGTGGCCGCAGCAGGCGCCCGACGGCGTCGAAGACGTCACCGTCCGCTTCGAGCGAGGACGCTGCGTGGCGATCAACGACACCTGGGTGACGCCTCTGCAAGCGATGCAGATGGCCAACGAGATCGCCGGCCGCAACGGCATCGGGATCAAGAGCGCCCTCGAGAACCGGATCATCGGGACCAAGAGCCGAGGGGTATACGAGGCACCGGGCCTCGAGCTGCTCGGATTCTGCCTGCGCGCGGTGTACCAGACCACGATGGATCGCCGGTCCACGGCGCTGTTCCACAGCATGTCCCGCCTGATCGCCGAGCAGATCTACGACGCGCGGCTCTACGATCCGGGCGGTCGAGCCGCCATGGCCGGCATCGACGTGCTGGCCGACTACGCGACCGCGACCGTCACGGTGGGGCTCTACAAGGGGAACATCTACTTCAAGGCGCTGACCGACTGCCCCGCGTCGCTGTACAACCCCGCCGATGCGTCGATGGAGGCCAGCGACGGCCTCAATCCCCGCTCGAGCCAGGGGTTCGTGGAGGTGCTGAGCTGCGAGGCGTTCGCCATCGCCAAGGCCGGCCAGATCGTGCTGTCCGAGAAGTTCTGACCTGCGGGTGCCCTCGCGGAGGTCGAGACCTCCTGCGAGCACGTCACGTTTCGCCGACCACCCGTGCCTTGCCGTCCTCGATCACCAAGACGGCGGGCGCCCCCCCGTAGTGTCGGGCCATGCCCACGTCGATGCGCCACACCTTCTCGTCGCAGGCGGAGGTGATGCCCTCCTTCTGCACCGTGTGTCCGACGACCATGCGGCTGACGCCCAGGGTGCGGAGCGTCTCCTCCAGAGCGCGGCACGTGGAGGCGTCGACCTCGTCGCCGTAGGCCCGGGTCCACACCACCGAGTCGGGGCTCATCATCTCTTGCACGATTTCCTCGGGGCGTGCGTGGGCGCCGGCCATCCACGCGCGAACACCCTCGTTGATCGCATCCAGGCGGCGCGCGTGGGCGGGGAGCACCCCGCCGTGGGCGAAGACCGTGTCACCGACGATGACCACCGTGTTGCGACGGGCGAGGAGACGGGCGTACGGCCCCCCGGGCCGGAACGCCGCCGCGCGGGCGCGGGCCCGAGGAGGCACGTCCGCCAGGGTGGGGTCGTCCAGGCGCAGGTCGGGCACGTCCTCGAAGTCCTGGAACCCGCCAGGGGTGACGTATCGGAGGTCGCCGAGGACGTTCATGATCTCGTGGTTGCCGATGAGCACGTGCAGGGCTCCGCCCGCCGCCTCCGCCTCCTCCGCCAGGCGCTCCAGCAGATCGAGGATCGCCTGCTCGTCGTCGCCGCGGTCGAGCTGATCACCGGTCTGCACCACCACCAGGTCCCCGCCGATCCAACGATCCGTCTCGTCGATGGCGCCCGCCAGACGGAGCGCGCGACGGGTCGCGTCGAGGTCTCCATGCACGTCTCCGATGCCCACCACGTGCGCCGCCGGGGGAAACCGAGTGGGACGCGTCGGCACCGAGACACTCGGCGGTGGCGGTTCGCTCGGCGCCTCGGCGGGCTCCGCCGCCTCGCCTCGCGACCTCGCCGGTGCCCGCTCGTCGGGGGTGACGCGCGAGTCCGCGCGGCAACCCACGACAACGAGCAACGCCAGGCTCTGCGCTCCGACTTTCGCCCACATCGGGAGATCGACCGACATGCTCGACGGGAGATTACCAGCACGGGCGCCTCGACGTCGCCGCCCCCGGATTGTCGCCGCCGGCGGTCGGTCGTCGCCCGATGCGACCCACGAAACGCGATAGCATCGCCGTCGATGGGCGTGCCGGTCGGCGAGGTCGCATCCGTGGGCCGCGTGCTCGTCGTCGACGACGAGCTGTCGGTCCGACGGATCCTCGACAAGCTGCTGTCGGCGGAAGGCTACGAGGTGCTCCTCGCCTCGGACGGTCAGCAGGCCCTGGAGATCCTCGACCAGCACACGGTGGACACCATCTTGCTCGACGTGTGGATGCCTTCCATGAACGGGCTCGAGGTCTGCCGTCGGCTGCGTGCGTCGCCCCGCACCCGCTACACCCCCGTGGTCTTCGTCACGGCCGCGAGCGACAAACCCTTTCGACGAGAGGCAAGGCAGGCCGGCGCGGACGATTTTCTGACCAAGCCCTTCGACGACGTCGAACTCTTGGCCCGCGTCCACAACACGGTCCGCGTCAAGCTCTACTACGACGCCATGGCCCGTGAGCGCCGCGAGCTCGCGCGCACGGTCGACACGCAGACGCGTGAGTTGCAGGAGACGATCGCCCGGTTGGAGCAGACGCTCGCGGAGCTCGAGCGCGCGCGCCACGAAACGCTCGAGCGGCTGACCAAGGCGGCGGAGTTCCGCGACGACGAGACGGCGGCGCACCTGCAGCGGATGAGCCACTTTTGCCGCGTGCTGGCGCGTGGCAAGGGCCTGGGCGCGGAGCTCTCGGACCTCTTGCAGATCGCCAGCCCCATGCACGACGTCGGCAAGATCGGGATTCCCGACCGGATCCTGCTCAAGCCGGGGCGACTGACGCCCGAGGAGTTCGAGATCATGAAGCAGCACGCGGAAATCGGTTTCCGGATCCTGTCCGGCTCCGACTCGCCGCTTCTGACCTTGGCCGCGAGCATCGCGAGGACCCACCACGAACGATGGGACGGCACCGGATACCCCCGCGGCCTGCGAGCCACGGAAATCCCCATCGAGGGCCGGATCGCGGCGGTGGCCGATGTCTTCGACGCGCTGACGAGCCGGCGTCCCTACAAGCCGCCGTGGACGGTGGAGGACGCGCTCGATCTGCTGCGCGACGGTCGTGGCCGGCACTTCGACCCCGAGCTCGTCGACCTGTTCGTCGAGTCGCTGGACGAGATCCTGGAGATCCGAGAACGCTTTCGAGACGAGCCCCTCGGCGACTGACCACGCGACACCGCCTCAATAGGGGTCGGGCTCCTCGTCGTCCCGTCCGAGGGTGCGCTCGCGCGCCCGCTCCTCTTCGAGGATCTCCAGGGCCTCGACCGTATGGCGGGTGGTCGGCTCGGCGCGCAGGCGTGCCAGCGGAATCGGCTCCCCCATCTCCTCGCAGATGCCGTAGGTGCCGTCCTCCATCCGACGCAGCGCGGCATCGATCTCGGACACGCGCTTGCGATCGCGTGCCCCGAGAGAAAGCGCGGCGCGGCGCCAGGCCTCGTCGGACGCCTTGTCCTGCAGGTCGCTCGGGTCCGGCGATTCGTCGGGGGGCGGAACACCCGCCCGGCTCATGATGGCGGCGCGCTCGTCGAGGAGCCGGCGGCGAAGCTCCTCGAGATCCTCGGGCCGTAGGTGGTCGGTCATGGGTCGCGGCTCGGGGCCTCCCCCGAAGTGCCACGAGGGTAGACCAACCGTGCACCGCGTGCCTCGCTTGCACGGGACTGGGGGCTGGCTCACCATCGGGGCGTGGACGCGGACCTGCAAAGCACGCTGCGCGCGGCGGGCGAGGGTGGGGGCTCGGTGCTGGTGATGACCGGCGCGGGGATCTCCGCCGAGAGCGGCATCCCGACCTTCCGGGGCAAGGAGGGGTACTGGACCGTCGGATCGCGCAACTATCATCCGCAGGAGCTCGCGACGGCAGCCGCCTTCTCGCGGATGCCCGAGGAGGTGTGGCGCTGGTACCTGTTTCGTCGATCGGTGTGCCGCAACGCCGAGCCGAACCCGGGTCACCGGGCGCTCGTCCGTCTCGAGCAGGCGCTCGGGGACCGCTTCCGACTCGTCACCCAGAACGTCGACGGATTGCACTTGCGGGCCGGACACACCCCCGCCCGCCTGTTCGAGATCCATGGCAACATCGACCACATGCGGTGCGCCCGCGGGTGCTCGACCGAGCGCTGGCCCGTGCCGAGCGAGCTCGATGCGAGAGACGAAGATGCGCCGCTGTCGGAGGCGGAGCGCGCCTTGCTGCGATGTCCCGCGTGCTCGGGGCCCGCACGACCCCACGTGCTGTGGTTCGACGAGTACTACGACGAGCCGCTCTTCTACTTCGAGAGCTCGCTTCGCGCGGCCGAACGCGCGTCGCTCCTGGTCGTGGTGGGCAGCTCGGGTGCGACCAATCTCCCGCTGCAGATCGCGACCACCGTAGCGCGTCGCGGCCACCCCATCGTCGACGTGAATCCCGAGGACAACGTCTTTTCGGAGCTGGCCGAACACAGCGGCGGACACCGGGTACGCGGCTCGGCCGCCCGACACCTTCCGGACCTGGTCTCGGCCATCCTCGGTGGCTGAGCGCGGCTCGCCCGTCGTGCTTGCCGCCGCACCGCGGTTGTCCTAAACCCCCTGTGCGGTGAGTGAGCACGACCATGACTTCGTCATCGTCGGATCCGGCTTCGGCGGGAGCGTCGCGGGCCTGCGGCTGGTGGAGAAGGGATATCGGGTCCTGATGCTCGAAAAGGGGGCCGAGCTCGGCACCGACGACTTCCCCCGCTCGAACTGGCAGCTTCGGCGGTACCTGTGGGCGCCCCTGTTCGGCGCGCGCGGGCTGTTCAAGATGACGTTCTTCCGCCACGTCACGATCTTGTCGGGGGTCGGCGTGGGGGGCGGGTCGCTGGTGTACGCGTGCACCCATCCGGTTCCCAAGGAGAGCTTCTTCACCGCTCCATCGTGGTCGCGGCTCGCCGACTGGAAGACCGAGCTCGAGCCCCATTACCGGACGGCCATGCGCATGTTGGGGGTGAACCCGACGCCGATGCTCACCCCTCCCGACGAGGCGCTGAAGGCGATCGCACACGATCGCGGGACGCCCGACGCCTTCCAACCCACGCGGGTGGCGATCTGGTTCGGCGAACCGGGCCAGACCGTCGACGACCCCTACTTCGGCGGCGAGGGGCCCACCCGCACCGGATGCATTCGCTGCGGCGGCTGCATGCTCGGGTGCCGCTACAACGCCAAGAACTCGCTCGACAAGAACTACCTGCACCTCGCGCGCAAGCGCGGCCTCGAGCTGCGGGCCGACACCGAGGTGACGGCGATCCGACCCCTGCCCGGGGGAGGCTACCGCGTCGAGGCCAGGCACGGGAGGTCCGTCTTCGGTCGCAAGGCCGTTTCGTTCACCGCCCAGAACGTCATCCTCGCCGGCGGTGTCCTGGGCACCGTCGATCTGCTCCTCGCGATGAAGGACGATCCGAACGGCCTCCCTCGACTGTCTCCGATGGTCGGACGCAAGGTTCGGACCAATTCCGAGGCGTTGATCGGCGTCATCTCGCGGCGCAAGGACGTCGATCTGTCCAAGGGGGTCGCGATCGGATCGATCCTGCAGACCGACGAGCACTCGCACCTCGAGCCGGTGAGGTTCTCCGCGGGTTCGGGCTTCTTTCGGCTGCTCATGGCTCCCCACGTGGGGGGGAACAATCCGGTGCTCCGCCTGTTGCGGGTGTTCGGCATCGTCCTTCGGCATCCCCTGCAGGTGCTGAAGGCGGTGACCGTACGCGACCTCTCGCGTCAGACCTCCATCTTGTTGTACATGCGCACCACCGACGGAACTCTGCGTTTCCGTCGGGCGTGGCACGGCGGGATGACCACCGATCGCGAGGACGGCGAAGCGCCGACCGCGTCCATCCCCGAGGCGACTGCGCTCGCGCACGCGTTCGGCGAGAAGGTCGACGGCATGCCGTTTTCCCTGGTCACCGAGACCCTGTTCAACATCCCGACCACCGCCCACATCCTGGGCGGCGCGTGCATGGGTGCCTCGCCCGAGGAGGGCGTCATCGATGCCGACCACC
>CAZYSW010000298.1:0-7337 GCA_964650105.1 uncultured Nannocystaceae bacterium | reverse complement strand
AGGCTCGGGCGCAGACGGCGCTTCGCGGCTTCTCGGTGCCGTCGCCTGCTTCCTCAAGGAGCATAGCTACGGCGAGTACATCTTCGACTGGGGTTGGGCCCGCGCGAGCACCCGGGCGGGTATCCCGTACTACCCCAAGCTCGTCGTCGCCGCGCCGGTCACCCCGGCCACGGGTCCGCGCCTGCTCCTCCCCCGCGAGTCGACCGCCGAGCTGACCCGCGAGGACGTGGCGCGCGTGCTCGTGGCGGCGGTTCGAGAGCTCGCCGATGCGCTGGAGTGCTCGTCCATCCACTGGTTGTTCACCACGGCCGAGGAGCACGCCTTCCTCGCCTCGGCGGGATTCATGTCGCGCGCGAGCTTCCAGTTCCACTGGACCAACCGGGGGTACGCGGACTTCGACGCCTTCTTGGCCACGCTCAGCTCCCGCAAGCGCAAGCAAATCCGAAAGGAGCGCGCACGTGCCCGTGAGCAGGTCGACGCGATCCAGTTCGTGACCGGAGCACGGCTCGAATGCGACGATCTGGTCGCGCTCGATCGCTTCTACCGGCGGACGACCCGATCGCACGGCGGTCAAGATTATCTGCGCCCGGGGTTCTTTCAGGCGCTGGCCCACCACCTCTCCCATCGGATGGTCTTCGTTCGTGCCGTCCGGCGGGACGAGATCGTGGCGGGCGCGCTGTACCTGGAGACGGACGCCGCCCTCTACGGAAGGTACTGGGGCGCCGACGAGCACCTCCCGTTCTTGCACTTCGAGCTCGCCTACTACCAGGGGATCGAGCGGTGCATCGAGCGCGGCCTCTCCCTGTTCGAAGCCGGGGCGCAGGGCGAGCACAAGCTGCTCCGCGGCTTCGCTCCCGCGCCGACCTACAGCAGCCATTGGATTCGTCACCCCGGCCTGCGCGACGCCGTTCGACGTTTCTTGGCCGAGGAGGCCGCCGCCTTGCCTCCCTATCTCCAGGAGCTGGAGCGCTTCACCCCCTACCGCAAGTCCTGACGGCGGTCGGAGCCTCGGAGACGTCGCGTGGGGCGAGGACGCCGTGGGCGGCGGCGGGATCTCGGGTTCGAGCGTCGCGCGAGCGAGCCGGTGTCGGTCGGGACGGCATGGGGCGTCCTCGATGCCCGACCGGCATCTCGTCACGGCGCGAAACCGCGATGGGGGGCCGATGTGCGCCCGGCCGGGGGGGCCGACCCCCGGCACGGTTGCGGACCGGCGTCTCGGAAAGCCGTGGCATGCTCCGGTCGGGTGGACGACGCCGAATCAGGGGGGGACCTGGCGCGCGAAGGCGCGACGGAGGCCGAGTCTTCCGTCGACTCCAACCGCGAATTCGATCCCTCGGCCGCCGAGGAGCAGCCACTCGTCCTCGACCGCGGCGAGAGCGTCGACCGCTACGTCGTCCTGTACAAGCTCGGCTCGGGGGGCATGGGGGTCGTCTACGCCGCCTACGATCCCGAGCTCGATCGAAAGATCGCGCTCAAGCTCCTGCACGCCGACCGCTCGGGCACGCGGGGAAGGACGCGCCTGCTGCGGGAGGCCAAGGCCATCGCCAAGCTCTCGCACCCCAACGTGGTCACCGTCCACGACGTCGGGACCTACAAAGGTCGCGTCTTCATGGCGATGGAGTTCGTGGACGGCGTCACGCTGCGCAAGTGGGTCCAGCAGAAGCGTCGTTCGTGGAAGGAGATCGTCGATACGCTCTGTGCAGCCGGTACGGCGCTGGCTGCCGCGCACAAGCTCGATCTGATCCACCGAGACTTCAAACCCGACAACATCCTCGTGGAGCGGGGGGGGCGGGTGGTGGTGCTGGATTTCGGCCTGGCACGCCGCGCCGGCACCCACGACGACGAGCCGTCCGCGGAGCGGCACGTCAATCACTCGCACGAGTTCGAGGTCGATCTGACCCGCACCGGAGCGCGGCTGGGGACGCCGGCCTACATGGCTCCCGAGCAGCACCTGAGCGCAGCGGTGGACGGCCGAAGCGATCAGTTCGCCTTCTGCGTGGTGTTGTGGGAGGCGCTGTACGGCGTGCGCCCGTTCCCGGGTTCCAGCCAGGTCGTCGCGTCGCGAATCATGCGGGGCGAGATCGAAGAGCCGCCCAAGGGGGCGCAGGTCCCCGGCTGGATCCGGCGCGCGCTGGTGCGAGGCCTCGCGAAGAATCCACGAGATCGTCATCCCGACATGGAGGCCCTGCTGCAGGCGCTGCGGAACGATCCGCGGCGCCACCGGGGCCGCATCCTGTGGAGCGGCGGCGCGGTGCTGGCGGCCGCCGGCGTCGCATGGGGCTCGTACCGCGCTTCGGTGACGGCGCAGGCCCGCTGCGAAACCGGTCTGGAACGCTGGAAGGGAGTGTGGGACGCCGAGCGGCAGGACGCGCTGCGGCACGCGTTCCTCAAGACCGAGGTGACCTACGCCGGGGCGACGTGGGACCGCGTGCAGGCCTCGCTCGACGCTTACGTCGGACGATGGGTGGAGATGCATCGCGAGGCCTGCGAGGCGACCCACGTGCACCACGAACAGTCCAGCGAGCTCCTCGATCTGCGCATGGGGTGCCTGCGGCGGCGCCTCGGCGACGTCGCCTCGTTGACGGCGGAGTTCGAGGTCCCCGACGCCTCCGTGGTGCAGCACGCCGTGGAGGCCGTCAGCGCCCTGCCGCGGCTCGACGACTGCGGAGATTCCGATGCGCTCGCCTCCCGAGCCCAGGTTCCCGCCGATCCGGTGGCGCGGGCGAGCGTCGAGCGCTTGCGCGGCGATCTGTCCGATGCCAAGGCCAAGGAGCTCGCCGGACGCTACACGACAGCGTTCGAGTTGGCCTCGGCGGTGGTGCGCGAGGCCGAGGAGATGGGCTTCCCGCCGGTGCTCGCCGAGGCCCAGCTCGTGCTCGGGAGCGTGCTCGAGCGCAAGGGCGAGTTCGAGCGCGCCGAGGCGGCGTTCAAGGCCGCCATCTGGGCCGCCGCCGAGGGGCACCACGACGCTCTCGCCGCCGAAGCCTGGGCTCGGCTGGTGTGGGTGACCGGCGTGGAGCGGATGCAGATGCGTCAGGGGCACGAGTGGGCCCGGTTCGCCCGGGCCGCGCTCGCCCGGGCGGGTACCCCACCGCACCTCGAGGCTTTGCTGACCCACAACATCGGAGGCCTGTTCTATCGGGAGGGCAAACTGGAGGACGCCCTGGCCAGTTACCGTCGAGCCCTTCTGCTCCAGGAACGAGAGCTCGGTGCAGCGGACCCGGTGGTCGCGACCACGCTCAACCACATCGGCAACACGATGATGGAACAGGGGGACTTTGCGCGGTCCCGGGAGTACTGTGAGCGGTCGCTGGCGCTGCGTCGGCGGGTTCTGGGCGACCGCCATCCGAAGGTCGCAGCCTCGCTGAACAACCTGGGCGAGCTGACGCGCAAGCAGGGGCGCCCCGACGAGAGCCTGCGGTACGCCGAGGACGCGCTGTCGATCACCGCGGGCACCGGGGGCCCCGAAGAGGCGGTGGCCCGCGTCCTGGCCGGCGCCGCCCTCGAGGCGCTCGACCGGCCGGCACAGGCGGCGCACCACTACGAGCGCCTCTTGCAGATCCGGGAGTCGGTGGCGGGCGTGACCGCCCCCGAGTCGCTCGAGGCGCTGCGCAGCCTGGCGCGTGCCCGGCAGGCGGCGGGCGATTGCCAGAACGCGGTCGACCTCCTGCTCCGCGCCGCGGCGGTGGATCGCGATCGCAATCCCGGCGCGGCCGCCCGAGATCTGATTCGGGCGGCGGACTGCCGTCGCGCGCTCGGCAACGGCTCCGAAGCCGAGAGCATCCTCGACGATGCCGCCCGACTCGCGCAGCGCGAAGACCCTCCGGACCGGGCCTTGGTGGAGGAGATCCGCAGCCGCCGCCCGTGAGGCGCAAGATGCGGCGGACCGCCCGGGAATGAATCCCGACGGTGGCGCGTGGGGGCGCTCGGTGGGATCGCGCCGCCCGAGGGATCTCGTCTCGCGCATCTTGCGGTGCGCGCCGGTCGGGGAGGTCGCCCCGTGTCGAGGTGGTCGGCGAGACCGCCCCGAGGGCTTCACCGTCGTGCGCGGGCGGAAGCCTCGCCCCACCGACCACCCATGGCTCACGGGTCCAGGTTCGCCGAGGCGAACGGCCACCGCGACACTCCGTCGGTTCGGCCACGGACTCGCGTGCGATCGTGGGGGCGGGTAGGTTAGCAGCCGCCGGCGGCTGCCCCTTTCGCTCCTGCACCCGCCCCGAGCAGCGATGCTCTTTCCCACGTTCGACTTCTTGCTGTTCGTCGTGCCGGTGCTGGTGGCCTTCTGGGCACTGTCGCACCGACCCGCGGCGCGCGTGCTGCTGCTTTTGGGGGCGAGCTACTTCTTCTATGTCGGGGGTCCCAAGACGGATCCGCCGGGCACCCCCTGGTACTACGTCGGCCTCCTGGTCTTCTCGACGGTGCTCGACTACGTGTGCGGGCACCGGATCCACCGTCTGACCCCCGTTCTCGACGATCCCGATCCGGGCCGCGCCAGGTCGGCACGACGCCGCCGCAACCTCTGGCTGCTCGCGAGCCTGACCGGAAACCTCGGCCTGCTCGGCTACTTCAAGTACGTCGACTTCTTCGTCCACACCTTCGCGGACGTCGCCAACGCCCTGGGGGCCTCGTTCGTGGCGCCCACGCTGCGGGTCATCCTTCCGGTCGGGATCTCCTTCTACACGTTCCAGAGCCTCAGCTACACCATCGACGTGTGGCGGCAGCGGCTCACCCCCGAGCCGTCCTTTCGCAAGTTCGCGCTGTTCGTCACGTTCTTCCCCCAGCTCGTGGCGGGACCCATCGTGCGCGCCAACGAGCTTCTGCCCCAGCTCCATCGCCGTCCCCGGCTCGATCCCATCGCGATGGAGGAGGGCCTGTTTCGGATCTTCAAGGGGCTGATCAAGAAGGTCGTGCTCGGGGACTGGATCGCGGTGCAGTTCACCGACGCGGTCTTCGCGGCGCCCGAGAGCTACACCTCGGCCGAGATCCTGCTCGCGCTGTACGCGTTCACCTTGCAGCTGTACGCCGACTTCTCCGGCTACTCGGACATTGCGATCGGGGTGGCGCGGTTGATGGGATACGACCTCCCCGAGAACTTCGACCGTCCCTATCAGGCGCGCAACCTCGGAGAGTTCTGGCGCCGCTGGCACATGACGCTGTCCACCTGGCTGCGCGACTACCTCTTTTTCCCCCTCGGGGGGAGCCGCCGCTCGCGCAACCGCGTGTTCTTCAACTTGTGGCTGACGATGTTCCTGGTCGGGATGTGGCACTACACGCCCGGGACGAGCTGGAATTTCGTCATCTACGCCAACTTGCACGCCTTCGCCATGGTGTTCAACCGGTGGAACCGGATCCGCGATCGCAGCGCTCCGTTGCGCAAGAAGCTCGTGGCCTGGCCCCCCGTGTTCGCCCTGGTGTTCGTGGCTCTGTACACGCTCTGCAGGTTCGGCCTGCAGCTTTCGCACGACGAGTCGATCGCCTCGGGCGCGGTGTGCATCGCCCTGATGCTGTTCGTGGCGTGGTTCCCGAACACCGGATCGCCCTGGAACACCGCGGTTCACATCCTCCTCACCTTCCACTTCACGGTCCTGACGCGGGTGTTCTTCCGCGCCGACAGCTTCCCCATCGCCAAGCGCATGGTGCAGGGCCTGCTGGAGATGGACACCCACGGGATCCGGCCCGGGCTCTTGAGCGGCTGGCTGTGGCTGGCCTTGATCGGAGGCATGGCCTACCACTTCACCCCCAAGGCATGGGTCGACGAGCGCCTGTACGGCGTGTTCCGCCGCTTGCCCGGGCCCGTCCTGGGGCTTGTGTTCGCGCTTTTGGCCCTCGGCCTCATGAAGCTCATGGAGGGCGAGCCGCGGGCCTTCATCTACTTTGCGTTCTGATTCGACCATGAAGGACCGTCGCCCCAGCGCCTCGTTGACCAGCCCCGGGTCCCCGGTGACGGAGGACGTTGGTCTTCTCGACGTGCAGGAGGCCGCGGTCGCGACCGAGGTCGTGCTCGCCGACGAGGACGAGGACCGTCGGCCCTACCCGCGGGGGACGTTCAGGAAGATCGGCAGCGGAATGGCGGTGTTGGTGGCGGCCATCCTCGCCACGTACCTCGTCCCCGCCCTGGAGGCGGCGCGGCCTTGGAAGCCGGGCGATCCGGTTCCGTTTTGGAACCTCGTCGGGCGCGAGATCCTCGGCGAAGGACGGCTGGCCGAGGAGAAGGCCCAGGAGGTCGAGGCCGCACAGGCGATCGCCAAGGCCGTGTCTTTGGACGAGGAGACGGCGCCCATCGAAGACCGGGTCGTCGTCGATCCACCCCAGGGCGACCGCCTGCCGGAGTATCGGCCGCACCCCGACGACGAGGAGGAGGTCCCGCGACAGATCGAGCTGGCCGAGCCCGACGACCTCGACCGGTTCTACGAGCGCCTGGCGCGGACCGAGGCGGGGTACGCAGGGGCGATCACCCGGGTCGTGCACTGGGGCGATTCGGTGATCGCCGCCGACTACGTGACGTCGACGCTGCGGCAGCAAATGCAGCGACGCTTCGGCGACGCCGGGCACGGCTTTCACCTCCTGGCCAAGCCCAACGCCAGTTACAAGCACCGAGGCATCCGCTTCTCCGGCGATGCGTGGTCGCGCTGCTACATCATCAACAAGTGCAAGGACGACGGGCGATACGGCCTGGGGGGCACGACGGTGTGGTCGGCGGGCGGAGCCCAGAGCTGGTTCGCGACGTCGACGTCGACGTCGAACGGGCGAAAGGTGTCGCGGATGGAGGTGTGGTACCTGGCGCAGCCGGGCGGTGGGAAGATCCGGATCAAGGTCGACGACGCCGAGCCGCAGATGGTCTCGACGCTCGCCGAGCAGCCCGAGGACCGCTGGCACGTGATCCAGGTGCCCGACGGCGAGCACGAGCTGCGGGTGCGGGCCGCGGGGGAGGGCAGGGTGCGCCTGTACGGCGTGGTGTTCGAGCGCGACGTCCCCGGGGTGGTGTGGGACGGCATGGCGCAGCTCGGGGCGTTCGCCAACCGCATGCTGTACTTCGACCCCGACCACCTCCGAGCCCAGATCGCGCGCCGCGATCCGGCGCTCTTGGTGTTCCAGTTCGGGGGCAACGACCTGCAGATCCGCAAGAGCCAGATCCCGACCTTCCGCAAGAACTTCGCCGAGGTCTTGCGGCAGTTCCGTAGCGGCGATCCGGAGCTCCCGTGCCTGGTCGTCTCCCCCGTCGATCACGGGTACCGCGAGGGCGGCCGCATCCTGTCCGATCCGATGGTCCCGGAGATCACCGAGGCCCAACGAGAGGTTGCCCTCGCCGAAGGCTGTGGCTTCTTCGACGCCGGATC
>CAZYSW010000297.1:0-7347 GCA_964650105.1 uncultured Nannocystaceae bacterium | reverse complement strand
CCGTCGTCGCCGTCGGTCCAGCCTCCGTCGTCGCCCCAGCGTCCACCGCTCCCCGTGCCGCAACCAAGGGGCACGAGGAGCAAGAGTGTGGCCGCGACGGCGGTAGGAAGACGCTGGAGATGCAAGGTCGCCGAAGATCCCGGTCGCCGCTTCAACCAGTGAAGTCATGATCGGGCTCGTCTCGGAAGATTCGTGCACGAGCATCCTATGGGGACCCCCTGTGGGGATCAATCGTTCGACGAGCGCCGACGAACGCGGTTGCACGCCGTGAGGGCGGATCCGGTCCGACCACGCGATGCGCGGATCCCTCTGACCGACCACGTGTCTCCCGGGCCCGTGTCCGCCGGATCAGGCCGCATCGGGGGGTCGGTGAGCGAGGCCCGAGCCCCCCGAGGCGGTGATGCGCGAAGTCGCGATCGCTCGCGGGTCAGTCTCTCCGCCGACCGGCGAGCAGCCCGAGGCCGAACACCACGAGAACGCCGCCGATCCCGTAGGGCCCCGGGTCGACGCTGCAACCCTTCTTACCCTTGGGATCCACGGGGGGCGGGCCGCTCTGTTCGTCTCCTTCGGCGCCGTCACCGCCTGCGAGGGTGTCGAGCTCGTCCTGCTTGCTCGTCTCCTCGCCGTCGGTGTCCCCCTCCTCGCCCTTCTCGTCGGGAGGAGGCTCGGTGTAGGTGAGGGTCAGCTTTCCGCTGCCCAGGGAGATGTTGGCGCCCTTGGACGAGAGCTGGCTGAGCTCCACGTCGTAGGTGTGGCCCTTGTTGAACCCGGCCGAACCGTCGAGCTCGATGTCCATGCTCACGTACTTCTCACCCTGGTAGTCGGCCTTTTCGTGGCGGTACGCGAGGTATTTCTTCCCGTCGGGGAGCTTTCCGAAGAACTCCACGTACAGCGGTCCGGGGCCACCCTTGTCGATCTTGGCCCACAGGTGAAGGTTCCAGAGCTCTTCACCGGGCTCGCTGGGAAGCTCCGTGACGGCAGCCTTTCGCCCCTCGGCGGTGAGCTTGCCGGAATCGTCGGTGGGCAAGGCCTCGCTGCCGAAGACGACCTCTCCCGCCAGCGCCGTCGCTGGAAGCCCCAGGGAGGCACAGACGATGAGCGCCTGCAAGACAGGACGAAGGCCGCGAGTACGAGTGGGATCGTTCGACGCACGCATCGGCATCTCCTCGTGTCGTATGCGGGGGGACTATACAGCAGGTCCTCGCGAGCATTCGCGGGCACGCGCGCCTTCGCCTGGAGCGTGGAGGGCTTCCCCGGGCGCGACGCGCAGAGATCCGATCCGGTGCGCGGGGGCGAAACCCGAGCTGCGCAGGGTCCGCTCGACTCGCCGCGCAACGCAATTCGCGTCGTTCGACGGCAGGCGTGGTCATGGCTGGGCGTCGTCGAGCAGTCGGAACAGCTCCCCGCTTCGTTCCAGCGCGGACAGCTCACGATAGCCGCCGATACTCCGCGTGCGGATGAAGATCTGAGGCACCGTCGCCTGGCCGGTGACCTGTCTCAGCCAGCGTCGGGCGTCGATGTTCCCCGACACGTCGACCCGCGCGTGGGGGATCTCGTGGCGACCGAGCAGGCGCAGCGCAGCCATGCAGTACCCACACGACGGGGTCAGGTACACCACCACCGGCTCGTCGAACGACGCGGGTGCCGGCGTGTCCGAGGGGGGAGGGGGAGCGCTCGGATCGGAGCCCACGGTGCGGTGTCGTTTCGACGAAGGTCGGCGTCAGCCCTCTTCGCGCAAGAGCGCGAGGATCTCCTCGTCGAGCTGCGCCTGATGCTCGCTGGCGAACTTGCCGACGATGATGTCGCGCCGCTCGGTGATCGGCACCGGCGTGCCTGCCTTCACACCCTGGCCACCGATGCCTCCCACTGCGCGCCGCCGAATTCGGCTCGGACCTCGGCTCGGTCGCGACTGCCCGTGACCAGCCGCGGCGGCGGCAACCTGGGCGCGTGCCTCGGCAGCCGCGAACACCGGATGGGACAGTCCCGGGTCCACGGTGGGGCCGGGTCGACCGGTCCCCAGCGGCGGCCCTTGCTGCTCGACCTCGCGGGGCTGCGGGGGCGGCCTTCGTTCGGGACGCGCAGCCTGCTTGGCCGCCGGATCCGGTGGCAGCTCGGTGGTCACCCGGTTGTCGGCGACCGGGTGCTCGCCGATCAGGCGGACGATCTTCTCGTCGAAATCGCCGTTGCGAAGGGCACGGATCATCGACTTGTGCGACTCCTGCATCAAGCCGATGACGATGGGATCGAGGTCGTCTTCCCCGAGCCGATCCTTGTACTCGACCTTCTTGGACGAGATGATCGTCCCGTCGAAGAAGATGTGCGTGAAGATGTGCGCCTTATCGACGCCCGAGTCCTCGGTCTGCACGTGGTACAGCCGCCCGCGGTGCGGGATGTTATGGTTGTACCCGAGCTGCGGGGATTGCGACGACTTCATCCTGCGAGCCGGGCCAGACTAGCATGGCCGACGCGAAGGGGGCGCGTGGGGACGCGCGGCCGACCCGGTGGCGGCTGTTTCGCCATCTCGGCCGGACCCGAGGTGACTCACCGGACCAAAGACCGATCCGCTGGTTGCAGGCCGGGAGGAGGGCCGAGGGGGTTCGTCTTTGACGTCCACTCCGCTTGTGGTAATCCCCCCCGTCCCCGCCGCCGGAGTGGCTCCCCAGCGTGGCCGTTGCCAAACCCATCGAGGAGCAGACGCCAGAAGCACTGCTGGCCCCGCTGACGGAGATCGCGAAGACCGGTGAGATGCCTCCGCCCTCGCTGACCGCGCAGATCGCCGAGCGAGCCGGCGACGTGCTGCGGATCGAACCATCACGTCTGTACGAGCTTCTGACGCCGGCGCTGTGCAGCCGCCACCCGCATCAGGTCCTGCAATGGCTTCGGGACGCCGGCATCCTGGCGCACCTTCTGCCCGAGCTCGACGCGACCTACGACTTCTCCCAGGAAGGGGGGCGTCGGCACAAGGACGTCTGGGAACACACCAAGGCCGTCGTCCGGCAAGCGGTGCCTCGACCGACGGTGCGCTGGGCGGCGGCGCTGCACGACATCGGAAAGGTGACCACGCGTCGGTTCTTGCCCGACGGCAAGGTCACGTTCCACGGTCACGCCGAGGAAGGCGTGAGGATGTTCCGGCGGGGTCCCGCGCGGCGCATCGGCTTCCCGCCGGACGTGCGCGAGACCGTCGAGCTGCTCATCCGCCATCACCTGAGGGCGGGTCAGTACGACGGAACCTGGACCGACAGCGCGGTGCGACGATTTCATCGCGAGATGGAGCCGTTTTTGACCGACCTGCTCGATCTGTCGCGCGCCGACGTGACGAGCAAGCGCCCCGGCAAGCGGGCGCGCTGCCTGAAGATGATCAGCGAGCTGAGCCAGCGCATCAAGACGCTGGCCGAGGAGGAGGCGCGTCCGCGGGCGCTGCCGCCCGGGCTGGGCAACGCCCTCATGCACGAGCTGGGGCTGCCGCCCGGCAAGCACATCGGAGATCTGCGCGCGAAGCTGGAGGCCCTCGTCGAGGCCGGTGAGCTCGAGCGGGATCGCGAGCCCGAGTACTACCTCGCGGCGATCCGCGAACGGGACTTGCTTTCGGGGCTGGAGCTGCGCCCACCCCGGGGCTTCTCCCCGAAGTGAGCCCGGCGCGACGTCGTCGACCTACGATCCGGGGTCGGTGGGATCGACCAACCGGCTGCGGCCCTCGAGCTGCCCGGCACTCGGGGGATCCTGCGGGGTCTGGGGAGTTGCGGACGCGGGCGAGGGCCTCGGCGTCGATCCATCCGGGCGAGGCGCATCGGCGGGCGGTCGTGGTCGCTCCGGGGTGCCGGGGCGGGCCACGAAAGCGCCGTGCTCGGGTGCGCTCTGCACCGGGCGGACCCGTCCCTGCCGCACGGCGGCGACGACCATCGCGACAATGCCCGCACCCAGGCCGAACAACGCCGTCTCGGCCACCACCCACTCGCGACTGAGCCCGCTCAGCGCGAGGGTCGAGCTCGCGTCGCCGAGCATGACGTATGCGATCGCGGCCACCAGCAGGGCCGCGAACACACACGCCCCGCCGACGCGCCGGCCGATCTGCAGCGCGCTGGTGGTGGGCTCGGCCCGCCGCACGAAGAAGAGCGCGGCCAGGATCGTCCACGCGGCCCACCCGACGAAGCTACCGATGCGCCACGCTCGCAGCGGGAACGGCTCCACCGGCTCGCCCAGCCCCTCGACGCGATCGAGCGTGCGAGCGAACACCGACGTATAGAGGGTCTCTTCGCCCGGCGACACCGCCATGAGCACGATCGCGGTGCGCGGTCCCGCGCTGCCCAACGCGGCCAGATAGGTGACCTCGTCGATCGCCCACCGCCCTCGGAGCATCGGCGGTGGTCCGGAGGTCGTGACGAGCTCGACGTCTTCGGGGGGCACGTCGGAACCGAGGATCGGCCCCACCACGCGCTGCAGAAGCGCCGTCTGGCCGGCCTGGTCCGCCGGGATCCGCACGGCGCCCTCGACGTCGAGCACCACGAGCGTCTCCGCGAAGTCGTCGCGCGCTTCGGGGCTCGCCGCGAGCACCACCGCGCCCTGGCTGCGCGCTGCCCAGGTGCGCGCCTGAGCCTCCGCCTCCGCCGGGAGGCGCTCGGTCCAGCCGGCGGGGAGCGCCTCGAGCTCGACCGCGCCCGCCGGCGTCCCCAACCCGATCCACACGACCGCGCCCGCGACCGCGCTGCGTGCGAACAAGAGGCGACGGTGGCCCATTCGGGTTCCTGGGCCGACTCTAACACCGGGGTGCACCACCTTGCGCACCCGACGCGGACGGCCGCGGCCGGAGGAGGGCAAGGAGCCGGAAACGACGTTCGAGCCCGTGCCGATCTTCGCGGTTGCTCGAGCGCCGGCGCTCGCTTATATCATCCTTTCATACGGATAGGCGGATTATGCCTGACCTCGCGTCGACCACCTCCCTGCTCGCGGCCTTGGCCGAGCCCTCGCGGCTGCGGCTTTTGTGCCTGCTCGAGCAAGAGGAGCTGACCGTCGCCGAGCTGACGCTGGTCACTGGACTGCGGCAGTCTCGAGTGTCGACGCACCTGGGTCGCCTGCGAGATGTCGGCCTGGTGCTCGACCGCCGCGTCGGCGCGTCGACCTACTACCGCCTCAACGACGGCGGCATGCCCGAGCACGTTCGCACCGCGTGGGCCTCGCTGCGGCGCGAGCTCGACGACTCGGTGCTCGCGGCCGATCGCGCGCGCAAGCGGGCGGTGCTTCGTGCCCGTACCGACGCCGCGGGTTGGCCCGACCGCGTGGCGGGCCAGATGGAGCACCACTACTCTCCGGGTCGAACGTGGGAGGCGACGGCGCGCGGGTTCCTCGGGCTCCTCGAGCTGGGCGACGTGCTCGACGTCGGTTCCGGTGACGGCGTGATCGCGAGCCTCGTGGCTCCTCGGGCGCGGACCCTCACCTGCCTCGATCGAAGCCCGCGCGTGGTCGAGGCCGCGGCGGCCCGCCTCGAAGGATTCACGAACGTGGAGCTCGTGGTCGGCGACATGCACGACATGCCGCTGCCCGATCAGCGCTTCGATCAGGTCCTCCTGTTCAACGTGCTCACCTACGCGGAGCGGCCGCGCGACGTCGTCGGCGAGGCGTTCCGCGTCCTCCGGCCGGGAGGCACCATCGCCGTGATCACGCTCGACGAGCACCGGCACGAGGACATCTCTTCGGCCTACCAGCACGTCAACGCGGGCTTCTCTCCGCCGCAGCTCGCCGAGCTGCTCGAGGGTGCCGGCTTCGTCGTGGAGAGCTGCGAGATCTCTTCGCGCGAGCGCAGGAAGCCCTTTTTCCAGGTCGTGACCGCTTTCGCACGCCGTGCCGAGTCGGCCACCAAGACGACCCCTCGTACCCGCTCCACCGCCACCTCGACCCCGCCTGCTCGAGAGATCTCCCGATGAACCGATCCCATTCCAAGCCATCGCTCGCGTCCCTCTTGGAGCAGCGAATTCTGTTTATGGACGGCGCGACCGGGACCATGTTGCAGAGCTTCCGGCTCGAAGAAGCGGACTACCGAGGCGACCGGTTCGCCGGGCATCCGCGAGACTTGCGGGGCAACCACGACGTCTTGTCGCTGACGCGCCCCGACGTCGTTCGCAAGGTGCACGACGCGTTCCTCGAAGCGGGCGCCGACATCATCGAGACGAACACCTTCACGTCCACCGCGATCGCGCAGGCCGACTACGCACTCGAGCCTGTGGTGCGGGACCTGAATCTCGCGGCCGCTCGCATCGCTCGCGAGGCCGCCGACGCCTACACGGAGCGGACGCCCGACAAGCCGCGATTCGTGGCCGGCTCGATCGGCCCCACCAACCGCACGCTGTCGATCTCCCCGGACGTGAACGATCCCGCCTACCGGGCCGTGACCTTCGACGAGGTTCGCCGCGCGTACTTCGAGCAGGCCGTCGCCCTCATCGAGGGGGGCGTCGATTTCTTGCTGCCCGAGACGGTGATCGACACCCTCAACCTCAAGGCGTGTGCCCTGGGCATCGGCGACGCCTTCGAGGCCACCGGGGTCGAGATCCCGGTCGTCATCTCGCTGACCATCCCCGACAAGAGCGGGCGCATCCTGTCGGGGCAGACCGTGGAGGCGTGCTGGACGTCCATCGAGCACGTGCAGCCGCTGGCCGTCGGCCTCAACTGCGCCCTCGGTGCCGCCGACCTCCGCCCGTACGTCGCCGCGCTGGCTCGCATCGCGCCCGTCCCCATCGTCTGCTACCCCAACGCAGGCTTGCCGAACGCCTTCGGTGAGTACGACGAGACGCCCGAGTACACCGCGGCCCAGCTCGCCGAGTTCGCGCGCAGCGGCCTCGTGAACCTGGTGGGCGGGTGCTGCGGGACCACGCCCGAGCACGTGCGCGCCATCGTCGAGGCTTTGCGCGACCTTCCCCCGCGGCCCATTCCCACCGCTGTCCGCCGGGTCCCGCGGTTCTCGGGGCTCGAGCCGCTGGAGATCGGGCCCGACAGCAACTTCATCATGGTGGGCGAGCGCACCAACGTCACCGGCTCGCGGCGTTTCGCGAAGTTGATCAAGAACAACGACTACGCCGCGGCCCTGGACGTGGCGCTGGAGCAGGTTCGAAACGGCGCGAACATCGACGAGGGCATGCTCGAGTCCGAGCGCGCCATGGAGACCTTCCTCAAGCTCATCGCCAGCGAGCCGGAGATCTCCCGGGTCCCCATCATGATCGACAGCTCGAAATGGTCCGTGATCGAGACGGGCCTCCAGTGCGTGCAGGGGAAGGCGATCGTCAACTCCATCTCCCTCAAGGAGGGCGAGGCCGACTTCCTGGAGAAGGCGCGTACCGTGCGTCGCTTCGGCGCGGCGGC
>CAZYSW010000296.1:7149-7355 GCA_964650105.1 uncultured Nannocystaceae bacterium | reverse complement strand
TCCCCGACGCTCGGCCCATCGACCGTGGCCGACGCCGAAGCTGCCGTGGGTGATCGGGCAGACCTGGCGCGACCTGTTGTTCGCGCACTGGCCGGTGCCGCTCGAAGAGCTTGCGCCGCGGGTGCCGGCGCCTCTGGCCGTCGAGACCCACTCGGGATCGGCGTGGGTGTCGAAGTAGAATCCGTTCTCGAAGCGCCCACCGGCGA
>CAZYSW010000296.1:0-7139 GCA_964650105.1 uncultured Nannocystaceae bacterium | reverse complement strand
TTTCTGCTGTCGGGGCTGCGATTGCGCGGTCTTCCGCCCTTGCCGCGGTTGTCGAGGTTTCCGGAGCTGAACCTGCGGACGTACGTGACGCTCGACGACAAGCCGGGAATCTGGTTCTTCAGCCTCGACGCAGGGAGCAAGCTGGCGGTGTGGGGAGCTCGCCTGGGGTATCGGCTGCCGTACCACGAGGCGGACATGACGGTGCGCCGGGAGGGCGATTGGATCGCCTATCACAGCCGCCGCAAGGACGGCGCCGCCGAGCTGTCGATCCGTTATCGGCCGGCGGGAGAGAGCACGATCGCGAAGGTGGGAACGCTGGAGCACTTTCTGACCGAACGCTACGCGCTGTACGCCGTCACCCGCACCGGTGCGGTGCTCCGGGCGGAGATCGACCACCCGCCGTGGGTGTTGCACCCGGCAGCGGTGGAGATCGAGCGGAACACGCTTGCGCGCGCGCACGGGATCGCGCTGTCCGATCGCGAGCCGCTGACGTACTTCTCGTACGCCCAGCCCACACACGTGTGGCCGCCCCTGCCGGCCCGCGCCCGGGCCGACCGAGTCGTCGCCCAGACGCGCTCGTTCGTGCGCGGCTGAGGGACGGTTGCGCCGGGCGTGGTCGTGGCCGTGGGTGTCTCGGGCTAGACTCACGGCATGGCGCACCCGTGGCACGACTTGCCCAACAACCCCGACACGGCGCACCAGGCGGTCAACGTGGTCATCGAGATCCCGCGGGGCTCACGGGTCAAGTACGAGCTCGACAAACCCACCGGCATGCTTCGGGTCGACCGGATCCTCTATAGTGCGGTGCACTACCCGGCCAACTACGGGTTCATCCCGCGCTCGTACTGCGCCGACGGCGATCCGCTCGACATCCTGGTGCTGGGCAACGAGCCCGTGGTGCCGCTGGCGATGATGCAGGCGCGCCCCATCGGCGTCCTGCACATGGAGGACGAGGGCAAGGCCGACGACAAAGTGGTCGGCGTGCACATCCACGATCCGGCGTACGACGAAATCGTCGACATCGACCAGCTCCCGGCGCACACCTTCAAGGAGATCGAGCGGTTCTTCCAGGACTACAAGGCGCTCGAGAACAAGTCGGTGATCGTCGAAGAGCTGCGCGGCGCGCAGGAGGCGGTTCAGGTGGTGCGCGACGCCCTGGCGTTGTATCGCACCGAGGAGAACCGCCTGCGCGGGTGGGGTTGAGCGCGGCTGGACGGCGCGACACGAAGGCATTGGGGGTCTTGGCCCCCAAGGGGAAGAACGCGCGGCCGGGACTCGCTCGGGGGCATCGCGTCGGAAATTGCTCGGGTCGGCGCTCGGAGCGGTAATCTGCGGGCCATGAAGTTGGCACGACTAGGCATCTCACTTCTCTTGGCATTCACGGCGTTCGGTTGTGGCGACGACAACGGGGCCGGTGGAACGGACACCGAAACCGATACCGACGGGACGGGAACGGATTCCACGACGTCGCCGACGACGACGCCGACGACCGACCCGACCACGCCGACCACCGATCCGACCATGCCGACGACCGATCCCACGGCCACCGACACGACCGACGGACCGACGACGGGGGTCGACACCGGCACCGACACCGGAGACACCGGCACCGAGACGGGGACGACCGACGATACGACCGACGACACGACCGACGATACGACCAGCACGACCGACGATACGACCAGCACGACCGGCGGGGCGGGGAGCACCTACCCAGCGTGCGATTTCCGCGAGGACCCGCCGACTTGCCCCGCGGAGTTCGATTTCTGCTTGAACTACATGGGGAACAACGGGGCGGTGTGCACCTTCAACTGCTCGGACGACGAGGACTGCCCGCAGCCCGAATCGGGGGATGCCCCGGCCGTCTGCACCGGCCCGCAGAACAACCAGTGCTCGCTGGACTGCAGTGACGGTCAGGAGTGCCCCGACGGCATGGAGTGCAACACCATCTTCGGACAGATCCGTCGCTGCGCGTGGCCCAACAACTGAGCAGCGACGTCCCGCCCGCGGAGAGGCCGTGCTCCGCGGGCGTCCGCGTGTCTCAGTGGGCGAAGAGGGACGGATCGAGGCAGCTCTCGTCCTTCGACTGCACGGTCTTGATGAAGGCGATCGCCTGGGGCAGCACGTGGGCGACGTAGAAGTCGAGGTTGAGGAGCTTGCCGCGGAGCACGCGATTCTCGCCGCGCTCGGCGATCAGGCGCTTGGCCACGCGGGCCTGATCGACGGCTTCCATCGCCAAGAGCACCGTGCCGAAGGCCCGCAAGAAGGGCACCGCATAGATGAACGCGCCCTCGACGTTGCCGCCTCCGGCGACCTGCCCCAGGTGCATCGCCGCGGCACCGAGCTGGGAGAGGGCCTTGCCGACGGCATCGGCAGCGCCGACGAAACCCTCGCTGGCGGCATCCTTCAGGGCCTGCTGGGCGTCTTGCATCCACGCCATGAACAGGGCACCGCCGTTGATCCGCATCTTGCGACCGAGCAGGTCGAGCGCCTGGATGCCGTTGGTGCCCTCGTAGATCGACTGGATCTTGGCGTCGCGAACGAGCTGCTCCACCGGGTACTCGCCGATGTAGCCGTAACCGCCGTAGATCTGCACGGCGAGCGTGGCGAGATCGAAGCCGACGTCGGTGCAGTGGGCCTTGAGCACGGGGATGAGCAGGTCGGCGCGCTGCTCGAGGCGCTCGCGTAGCCGGGCGTCGCTGGTGGTCATGACGATGTCGTGATCGAGCACCATGCGGACGCACGCGGCCCGCATGGTCTCGGACAGGACCTTGATGGTCATGAGCATCCGGCGGACGTCGGGGTGCTCGACGATGGGGACGCGCTCGGCTTCGCTGTCGCGCTTGGTGAGCTTGGTGCCCTGAATGCGCTCGTTGGCGTACTGGCGCGCAAAGCTGTAGGCGGCGCCGCCCATGGCCGCCCCCTGCCCCGCCACGCCGATGCGGGCCTCGTTCATCATGCGGAACATGAGCATGATGCCCTCGCGCTCCTTGCCGACGAGCCAGCCCTTGCAGGGCGTGTCGGCCCCGAGCGCCAGGGTGCAGGTCGCCGAGCCGTTGATCCCCATCTTGTGCTCGAGGCCGACGACCTTGGCTCCGTTGCGCGTACCGAGGTTGCCCTGAGCGTCGAACAGGAACTTGGGCACCAAAAAGAGGCTGAGGCCCTTGGTGCCGTGGGGTGATCCGGGAGTCCGCGCGAGGACGAAGTGGATGATGTTGTCCACCATGTCCGTGTCGCCGCCGCTGATGAAGATCTTCTCGCCTTCGAGGTGGTAGATCCCCGGCTCGTCGGTGGGGAGCGCCTTGGCCCGGTTGTCGCCGACCGAGCTGCCGGCCCCCGACTCGGTGAGGCACATGGTGCCCGACCACTCGCCGGTGAACAGCTTGGTCGCGACCATCTGCCGCATGTCCTCGGGCGCGAAGGCGCGCGCCATGCGGGCGGCCGCGGCGGTCAACCCCGGGTACATCATGAAGGCGGTGCATGCCGCGATGAACATGTCGTTGACGGTCATCGCCACCACGCCGGGAAGCCCGGCGCCGCCGCACTCGATGGGGGCCGAGGGCGCGATCCAGCCGCCGGCGGCCATTTGCTTCCAGGCATCCTTGTAGCCGGTCGGCGTGGTCACGTTCCCGGCGTCGTCGAGCTTGCACCCCTCGCGATCGCCCGGACGGTTGATCGGAGCGAGGACCTCCTCGGCGACCCGCGCCGCTTCTTTCAAGGTGGCGTGGTAGGTGTCTCGATCGAGTTCGCCGTACGGCTCGGTCGACGCCAGCGTCTCGGGGACTCGGAGCTGATCGAAGAACAAGAACTCCACATCGTCGAAATCGACTTTGAACGGCGTGCTCATGGGCGCCGGGAGTCTAACTGGATTTTTCGGGGACGCCACCCCGCACCGGCGCGACCGAGCGAGTGATTTCGCCCCGGGGTGACGTCGGGTCGGGCCACCCGGGTCCCTCCTCGATCCGCGGTTTTCGGGCGTGCTGCCGGCGCTCGTGGCGTTGGTGCGTGCTCGCTCGGGAGACCGACGACGGGACGTCGCGCCCGCGGGTACGCCCCACCGCGGGTGGATGTCGCCGCGCGAGTGTCAGCTCGCCTCGCGGAGGTCGCGGTCGGCGGTTCGAACGGCTTCGCGAAGCTTCCGCATCGACTCTTCGACTCGTCGCTTGGACTGCTCCCATTCTTCGCGGTTGGCCTGCATCGCGTCCTCCATGGTGCGGTCGACCTGGATCCGCGCCTGGACGAGATCGCGACGCAACACCTTGCCTTCGGCTCGGGTGCGCTCGCGGATGCTCTGGATCCGGCGATCGAGCTCGTCGAGCTCCTCTCGCGTGGAGGTCGAGAAGGCGGTCTTGGTCCGGTCGAGCTCCCGATCGCGCTCGCTTCCGTCCTCCAGCTTTTGGCCTGCGCGCTCGAGCCCCTGCCCGGCCTTTTCTCCGGCGCGATCGATGGCGCGCTCGGTTTCTTGCGCGGCCTGGCGAGCCTCGTGGGCGGTCCGTTCGCCGACGGCGCGGGCGGCCTCGCCGGTCTGCCGCCCCATCTGCTTCACCTCTTGCCGGGTGCCGTCCTCGCAGCCGAAGACGGCGAGCAAGGCGCCGAAAACCGGCGTGGCTCGAGCTGCTCGAGTCGTGTTCATGACGCCCTTTCGCGATGGACGCGGCCACCGCTCCCGGTCGGCATGCTGCACCCGCCGTGCAAAGGCGCAATCGGTCGGGCGTGCGAATGCCCGGCGCGACGCGAGCCGATCCGGTGCTCGGCGCGTCGTGGCGCGAGGCCGACTCGGGCGGCGGCCGACTCGCACGAGACGGCCGATGCGAAGCAGGTCGGTGGAGCTCGGGGGCGGTCGGCGTCGTCATGGTCGCGCGCCGATCCACGACACCGTCCCCGTCCACGCCGGCTGCGTGGCTCGACGCTCGAACCATGCCCGCGTTTGCTCGACCTCGCGCCTCGTCGGTGCCCAAGCCGACGTCCTGTCCCCATGCGACGTCTCGCCCCGCCAGGACTCCTGCACCCGGTGCTGACACGGAGGTCCTTTCGTGCTTCCATGGACGACCTCGGCGACCTCGCGCAAACCGACGTCGTCGCGGGTCGACCGGGCTTCGACGATCTCGTGGGGGGGAGCGCTCATGACTGCACAGGCGGCGCGGACCGAGGCATGGCTCCTCTCGATGGCCCTGGGGACCGGTGGCGGCCTGGTCTCGACGGTCGACGACCTCGTGCGTTGGGCGGCGGCGGTCGAGGCCGGCGTGGTGCTCGACGACGGCTCGAAGGCGGCCTGGCGCGACGAGCTGTTCGGAGAACGGGTGATCACCATCGACGGGGTGCGGGCATACGCGTACTCGGGCCTGTCCGACTTCGGGTTCGGGGCGGCGGTCGGGGAAGTCCCCGAGCGCCGGACCGCGGTGGTCGTGGCCTCGAACGCTGCCGCCGACCCCAATCAGACCGTCATCATGGCAGCGCTCCTACAGATGGCCCTCGGCGCCCTCTTGGAGCTTCCGCAGGGAAGGCTAGCGCGCTGCACGGGACGACCGCGAGGCTGTCCTCGTGTACCGCACCCTGCTCGAGAAGGCGGCGTGGTGATTTCCGACGACGGCCCGCCCCAAGGTGTATGATGTGCGGCCGTGGAGCAGAGTGAAGACCCAGAGGGCAAGGGCGGTCGTCATGCGGCGTCCGAGGAGTGGTCGGACGATCTCGGCGTCGCCTCGGACATCGAGGCACTGGTCGCGGCCGTCGAGGCAGGCGAAGACCTGAACGGAGAGCCGCTGGCGAGCGCGTCGGATTCCGCGATGAACGCGGTGGTCCTCGACGACGCCGATTTCGAAGAGCTGGAGGCCGAAGCCGAACCGCTCTCGCTGTACCTGGACATCGATGGGACAGTCGTGGAGGTGGCGCAAGACAGGTTCGTCATCGGTCGGGCGTCCAAGCTGTGCGACTTCGCGATCGTGGACGTCAACATCTCGCGGCAACACTGCGTGATCGAGCGCCGCGAGGACGGGCACTACCTGATCGACCAGGGCAGCATCAACGGCGTGAAGGTCGGCGGGAAGAGGGTCGACAACTTCCGGCTCTCGGATGGCGACGTGCTCGAGCTGGCGGGGCACACGGTGCGCGTGCGGTACGGTCCGGCAGCGCCACCGGAGGACGACTTCGACCTGACGCCCGAGCCGGAGCCTTCGCCCGCCCGTGCGGAGGTCGAGGTGAAGACCACGGCGCCCTACGACGCGGTGCCGATGGAGGAGTATCCAGAGGACGGGGCCGAGACCCCGCCGCGAGGGCAGCGGCTGCCGTACGCGCAGCCCAGTGCTCAGCCGGCGCACCGGGTCGACACGGTGGTGCCCACGACCGCGCCCGCCCCGGCCTACGACGCGCCGGTGGCCGCCCCGGCGGGTCAGCGGGTCGATACCGTGGTTCCCACGACCGCGCCCGCCCAGACCTTCGAGGAACGGGTCGAGCAGCGGCTCGAGCAGCTCACGCATCAGGTCGCGAGCCTCCAGGCGGGCATCCAGGCGCTGCTCGACGGCTTCGCCCAGATCCAGGACGCCGCGGCCGTCGCCAAGGTGATCCGAGAGCGACTGGGCCGTTAGCGGGAATCTCCGAGACGTCCCACCCCGACGATCCCCACCGTTGCCGCCGACGCTCGCTCGCGGTGCCCATGCCCGAGGCATCACCGCAGCCCGCGATTCATTCGGCGGCGCAGGCGATCGGAGCGCAGTCGCAGATCTCCGGAGCGGGGGGCGAGAGATCGGGGGCGCAGGTCCCCGTCTCGCCCGGTGGAGCACCCACCGCGGACGCGGGACCCAGGGGGCCGCCGAGCAGCTTGCCATCGGGGGCGCACGGCATCTCCACGAGCTCGGCCTCGAGGATGTTCGCATGCAGGCTCGCGTGGAGGTCGGGGGTGTCCGTGCACTTGTCGAAACAAGGAACGAGCTGCTCGACGCCCGCCTCGCAGCGCCCCTGCACGGCCTCGATGGTGCACGACGCGACATCGGAGAAGGACACTACCTTGGCCCAACCGCACATGATCAGGAAGCCACCGTCGAACGCGAGCGCGGGTACGTCCTCGCAGGCCGCAGCATCGTTCGCCGCCCGGCAACGATCGCGTAGCCCCACCAGGCAGTCGGCGGACACGAACGGCGAGGAGA